>JAOZSZ010000090.1 GCA_029939385.1 Pontiella sp.
CGGGAATGCCGTAGTCTGCGCCGCTATGAAACAAACCTACTTTCCTGGACAGCGCTGGATTAGCGAAACCGAACCCGAACTGGGGCTGGGCCTGGTCGTCGATGTGGCGACCCGAACCATACAGATCCTTTATCACGCGGCGAACGAAACGCGGAACTATGCCATCGGCAACGCGCCCCTAAAACGCGTCCGCTTTGCGGCGGGTGACGAGATTAAATCCCGCGAGGGCATTACGCTGACCGTTGAGTCGGTCATCGAGGATAACGCGACCCAGATACTCAGCTACGTGGCGGCCGATGGCACTCAACTCAGCGAAACCGATCTCTGCGATACCTCCAGTTTTGACCAACCGGAAGCCCGCCTGCTGGGCGGACATGTGGATACCAACGCGCTGTTTAATCTGCGAGTCGCCGCGCTGAATGCACGCCATCGCTATGGCCGCCTTCCGGTGCGTGGACTGCTGGGCGGGCGCGTTGATCTACTACCACACCAGCTTTATATTGCACAGGAAGTCAGCAACCGTCCTCTGCCGAGGGTCCTACTCGCCGACGAAGTGGGGCTTGGGAAAACCATAGAGGCATGCCTCATTCTTCATCGCCTCATGGTTTGCGGAATGATCCAACGGGTATTCATCATTGTCCCCCACGCCTTGGTTCATCAATGGTTCGTCGAACTGCTACGTCGCTTCAATCTCTTATTTAGCATCTATGACGAGGAGCGTTGCGCGAGCATCGAAGCCGGAGAGCCCGGCACCAACCCCTTCCTCGACGACCAGCTGGTGCTAACCAATATTGAGTTTCTAACGGAAAACCCGAATCGCGCCGCCCAGGCCTTCTCTTGTAACTGGGATCTACTGATTGTCGACGAAGCCCATCATCTCCACTGGTCGCCGAAACAAACCAGCCCCGAATACGATGTGGTGGAGCGCCTCGCCAAAAACACCCCACGCCTCCTACTCCTCACGGCTAGCCCTGAACAGATGGGCCTCGAAAGCCATTTTGCACGACTCCGATTGCTTGACCCCCAACGCTATCCTGACTTCAAAAGTTATCAGATCGAACATGATCGCTATGCCAAGGTCGCCGCCCATATTGGAAAACGGCTGGAGTCGATGAATGAGCAAGAGCGGTCTGAGGCGCTGGATCGACACGGCCCGGGGCGGGTCATTTTCCGTAACACTCGAAAATGCGTGAGCGGGTTCCCCAAACGCCACCCCGATCCCATACCGCTAAATCTTCCGAACGGCGTCGCGTTGCTGGGCCCCAACGACCCGCGCGTCCTTTGGTTGCTCGACTTCCTGCTCGACCATCCCACCGAGAAAGTTTTGGTCATTGTTCGAACGCCTACTGAGGTGGCCGCAATGGTTAAATCCATTAAGGCGGGGTCGAGCGTGAATGTGGCCTATTTCCACGAGCAGATGAAGTTGGTGCAATGCGATCGGCAGGCCGCTTGGTTCAACGAACCCGAGGGCGCCCGCGTTATCGTGGTATCGGAAATGGGGGGCGAAGGCCGCAACTTCCAGGTCGCTTCACACCTAGTTCTAATTGATCTGCCGCGCGACCCCGAACTGCTGGAACAGCGCATCGGACGGCTCGACCGAATCGGGCAACGCGGGGAGGTCTACGTCCACGTACCCTACCTAAAAGGAACGCCGGAGGAACACATTGTTCGATGGCTGCACGAAGGACTTAACGCTTTCGCCGAGCCGGTGATTGGAGGCTTTGAATTGCTGGAGCGCTTCGATGCGCGGTTGCATAACGTGACCGATGAGCTCATCGCCGAAACCCATTCCTTCTATAAGAATCTCCGTAAACAAATCTCTGCCGGGCGCGATCGTCTATTGGAGCTTTCTTCTTTCCGCCCCGATATAGGGGAGGAGATTGCGCGTCAAATCAATGCCGTTGAACAATCGACCGATCTTAAAACCTATCTACTTCAAATGTTCGAACATTACGGCGTGCACACCGAACCGCTTGATGCGGCCACGTACCATATCCGCCCCGATCAAATGTTTGATGACTGGTTTCCGCTATCCGCCGAGGGCTTCCGAATCACCTTTAGTCGGAACGAAGCGCTGATCCGCCCAGATGCTATTCTGATGAGCTGGGATCACCCGATGGTAACGGGAGCCGCCGAACTGGTTCTCGGATCTGAACGAGGAAGTTGCGCCATGGCCGTCGATCCGACGCAGGAAGTTCCGCTAAAACTTCAAGCCATCTATCTGCTTGAAACAGTGGCACCTCCAGGACTCAACGCCGACCGCTTTCTGCCGCCAACACCAATCAGCATCACGGTCGACCACACGGGCAACGCTCTCGACCAAACCGTGGCACAAACCCTTAAAGATGCCGAGCCGTGGAAGCTACTAGAACATGAATTAATCCGAACGCAAATGATTCCATCCATGATTAAAGCCACCCGCAAGCTCGCCGAGAAGGCGGCCGAGTCGACCCTTGCTGACGCGCGACGTTGCATGCAAGAAACCTTGGGAATCGACTATAAGCGCTTGGAATATCTCAAGCAGGTCAACGATAATATATGCGAAGAAGAACTCACCTATGCGCGCAACGCCATCATTGAACTCGATGAAAAACTAGCGAGTGCCCGCCTTTGCCTCGATGCCATCCGGATCATCAGTGCCGGCTAGAGAAAAGCCAGACGCCGTAACATTAAGTTACTTCACGCGACCACCGAGTTGCTCCATATGCTGCCAAAACTCGGGATAAGAAGTATCCACGCAACCGACGTTTTTAATCACAATCGGCCCGTCGCTAAAGCTATTAAGAATGGCCACTGACATCGCAATGCGGTGATCCCCGTGGCTATCAATCGCCACATCCGGCGTTTTAAGGGCGGTGGGTCCCGAAACGATCATACCGTCTTCTTTTTCTTCAACTTCAACGCCGAAGAGGCGAAGATTTTTAACGACCTCCGCAATCCGATCCGATTCCTTCACCCGTAGTTCGGCGGCGTCACGGATTTCGGTTTGCCCTTCCGCCAGCGCCCCAGCAACGGCAATAATCGGAAGCTCATCAATCAGATTTGGGATTTCATCCCCCTCGATAACCGTACCCTTCAACGGTGCGCCGCGCACCGTGATCGTTCCATAAGGATCGCCCTGCTCTTCCGTCATCGTCACTTCAATATCCGCACCCATGCGGCGCATCACATCCAGCAACGCCGTGCGGCGAGGATTCAGCCCCACATTTTCAAGCACCAACTCGGCCCCGGGACGGGCGGCAATGGCAACAATCCAAAAGGCCGCAGAGGAAAAATCGCCGGGCACCACAAAATCGCGCGCCTTATACTTCGGCCCCGCTGGACCAAAGCCTTCAATGGAAACTTCCAATCCGTTGATTTGAATCGGAATCCCCAGGGCTTGGAAAAGTTTTTCGGTATGGTCGCGCGTCGGGCGCGGCTCAATCACGGTTGTCTTGCCTTCAGCATACAACCCCGCAAGCAACACGCACGATTTCACTTGGGCCGAAGCCATCGGAAGCAGATAGCCCATTCCCTTCAACTTTCCGCCGCAAATCATCATCGGCAACGTGCCGCGTTTTCCCGTTAAACCAATATGCGCACCCATCAATTCAAGGGGATGACGAATCCGACCCATCGGCCGCGATGAAAGCGACTCGTCGCCCATCATCGAGACCTCAACGCCCGCCCCCGCCACCAGTCCGGCCAGCAGGCGCGTACCGGTCCCCGAGTTCCCCATATCGAGCGGCTCGTCCGGTTGATGAAGCGAGCCCGCCACGCCCGTAATATAAAGTGCATCGTCACGAAACTCCGCCTTAGCGCCCATCTGCTCCATGGCCGAAAGCGTACTCCGCGCATCCTCGCCATTAAGATAGCCCGTCACCTTCGACGTGCCCTCCGCCAGCGAAGCAAGCATGGCCACGCGCTGGGAAATACTCTTATCGCCCGGCACCTGCACAACTCCACCTAAGGTGGCTGGAAAAATCTTTTTACTCTTCATAATAAATGGATTAAACCCCTGTCTCGTGCGGGGTAAATCTACCTTTTAAAAAATGGATTCAATTTAAGGATCTGGTTACGATCCGTCGCGGCAGTTTCAAGCCAATTTCGAATATCATCGCCATTGCCACCGCGCAAAATTTCAGTTAGCCCCTGCAGCTCCTCGCGGAATCGATCAAGCTCCACCTCAAGTGCCGCGCGGTTCGTATCGATAATATCCACCCACATATCGGCCGATCCAGAAGCCACCCGCGTGGTATCTTTAAAGCCCGTCCCGCAGAAAGAAGCCCTTCTCGACGGATCCCCGCCCGCCACCGAACGCGCCAGCGCCGCTGCAACCATATGCGGAAGATGGCTCGTCGAAGCCAACATTGAATCGTGCTGTTCAGGCGACATTTCAACCACCTCTGATCCCGCTTTTTTCCAAAGATTAATAACCGCCAACTTCGCTTTCTCCGGAGTATCCTCTGTCGAACAAACCACCGTAAGGCGTCCTTCATACAAATCGGGATAGCCCGCCTCAATTCCCGTCTTTTCAGAACCCGCAATCGGATGTGATCCCACAAAATAGGCTTCACTGCTCGAAAACAGCACATCCATTTTTTTAAGCAACTCCGACTTTGTGCTCCCCACATCCGTCACCACGGCTCCAGACTTTAAGGCCGGAACAATCTGCTCCGCCAGCTTAGCAATCGTCCAGATAGGCACGCAGATCACCACCAAATCAGCATCACGAACCGCTTCAGCCGGATCAGAAAATACCTCATCAGCCACTCCACTTTCCAACGCTTGAATCCGAGTCTGCTCCCGACGAGCATACGCAAGAATTTGCCCCTCATACCCGCGCCTTTTCAGCCCGAGCGAAAGTGATGCGCCCATCAACCCAACCCCTAAAATCGCTATTTTTTTTGGTTTATTCATATCGGTTTCCCATCGTTACCCCGAAGACAAAGCTATCGAGAAAAATGAAATTGCATTCTCCAAGGTTTAAAAATTATTTCAACCCATTTCCGGCGAAGAACAAGCGCATCCTACCTGCCCCGTACCGCAGGCGGCCCGCCTGCCCCTCAGGACGGGGACAAATATCCAAACAATCCTACCTCACCGAGCTGAGGACTCGTGATCCTTCCCCCACTCAAAGCAGATCCAACGGGCTTTGAACCGCATTAAGATCCTTACTCATCACATGCGTATAAATTTCCGTCGTCTTCACATCCTTATGCCCCATCAATTCCTGGACCATACGAATGTTCGTTCCATTTTCTAATAAATGCGTCGCATAGCTATGCCGCAACGTATGCACCGTCGCCCGCTTTAAAATACCCGCCTTCCGCACCGCCTCCTTCACCGCTTTTTGAAAACCCGATTCCAATACATGGTGCCGCATCGTCTTTCCAGATCGTGGATCAACCGACCGCTTCTTCGAGGGAAAAACATACTGCCAACCCATTTCACGGCAAGCATTCGGATACTTCCGCGCCAACGCTTCGGGAATATAAACCTCGCCAAAACCCTCCCGTAAATCCACCTCGTGTAGCGCAACCACCCGCTCAATATGATCCGCAAGCAACGACTGCACCACTTCCGGAAGCACTACCGTCCGATCTTTTCCGCCCTTGCCTCCTCGCACAAAAACCCGCCCCTGACCAAAATCAACATCCTGAACCCGCAAACGAATGCACTCCATCAACCGCAGCCCGCAGCCATACGTCAACTGCGCCATCAAGCGATGTGTCCCCACCATGCCATTCAGCATCTTAGTCACCTCGCCCTGAGTCAAAACCGTCGGCGGCTTCCGATGCCGCTTGCTCCGCACCGGCGCAATACTTCCAAGTTCAACGTCCAGTACATCACGATATAAAAACACGATCGCATTCAACGCCTGGCGTTGCGTAGAAGCCGCAACCCCCGCCTTTTCTGCCAAATAGCTCAAATAGCGCTCAACCTCCGCCGACCCCATCGTATTGGGATGCCGAGTCATCCCATAAAAGGCCAAATACCGCTTAATCCACATGCAATACGTCTGCTCCGTGCGATACGCATAATGGTAATATCGCAACGTCTCGCGAATCTGATCCGTAAGCTTACGATCTTTGTCAGGTCTAAACTTCTTCTTGTTTTCCATAAATTCTCCGCTAATATCTTTATATCTGGAATAGATTTAACCTTTAGGTCATATATGGACAAATGACCAGTCAATTTTCCAGATTTAACATTAAATACAGTTATATATGGAAAGTAAGTCCAGCCTATAGACTCTATATATGGACTTTTTCCATCTATACCACTGTTGAACTAAGCCGCTTCGCGTCAGGCTCTCGCCAAGACATCCTTTTAGGGTAAG
>JAOZSZ010000285.1 GCA_029939385.1 Pontiella sp.
CCATGAGAATGGTGAACATTTCATCGGCCTTGACGGCGTCTTCAAGTATAACACGAGTAAGGCGGCGGACTTCGGGATCAAGCGTGGTTTCCCAGAGTTGTTGCGGATTCATCTCACCCAAACCTTTATAGCGTTGGATGGTCATTCCCTTTTTGCCTGCAATCCGAATGGCTTGCGCCAGCTCCATCAATGAATTTACAGGAGTTTTCGTTCCCTTATCATCGAGATTAAACAGCGGCTCCTCGGAATTAATTATTTGATCGAAAGCAAAACCACTTTTCCCCAGCGTTTCAATCACTTCCTTAAGCTGGCGAGAGAAGAAGAGCTCCTTATAACGTACGCTTGGTCCAGCAGGCTTTTCGGCCTCCACCTCAACGACCTCAACGACCTCTTCGCCTTCGGCGATTTCGGTGCCTTCAGTGTCTTGAACGGCCTCAACCTCTTCAATCACTTCAACTTCTTCAACAACAGGCTTGGCCGCCTCGACTTCGGCAAACAGGGACTGGAGTCCTTGATCGTCGAGGACCAAACGGATATCGAGGTCGGCGGTGATTTCGTTCATGTAGGCGCAGTAAAGCGGGAACGTTCCGGTTTCAGGATCACGGGCGGCGAGGTATTGTCTTAGCGGAATACCACGGCGGCGAAGTTGATCGGCAATCCCTTCGATTGCAACGATGCTTTCGAGCAGTTCGCGCAGCCCCTTGGTGTCGAGCAGATGGGTGCCATCGAGCTTTTCGAGTTGCATCCCATCGGCCCCGAGGTTGAGCAAGATCTCAGTCAGATGGGCATCGGACTCGACATATTCCTCGCGCTTGCGGCGGGTCACTTTATAGAGAGGCGGCTGGGCAATGTAGATATAGCCGTGTTCAATCAGCTGCGGCATCTGGCGATAGAAGAAGGTTAGCAGCAGTGTACGAATGTGCGCACCATCGACGTCGGCGTCGGTCATGATAATGATTTTGTGATAGCGCGCCTTTTCGATATTAAAATCATCCAAACCAATTCCAGTTCCGATAGCGGTAATCATGGTACGAATTTCTTCGTTAGCGAGTACTTTATCGAGACGCGCCTTCTGGACATTGATCACTTTGCCTTTTACAGGAAGAATCGCCTGATACTCGCGTTCGCGGCCCTGCTTGGCAGAACCCCCCGCAGAATCCCCTTCCACAATAAAGAGTTCGGTGCGGGCAGGATCACGACTTGAACAGTCGGCCAATTTACCGGGCAATCCGCCACTTTCAAGGCCCCCTTTCTTTCGAGCCAGATCGCGCGCCTTGCGGGCGGCACTACGCGCCTGAGCGGCAACCACCGCCTTTTCAATAATCGTGCGAGCCACCTTTGGGTTTTCTTCAAAGTAGGTGCCGAGCTCGTCGTTAACGATCTGCTGGACAATGCCTTCCACCTCGCCGTTTCCAAGTTTGGTCTTGGTTTGCCCTTCAAACTGCGGTTCGGGAATCTTAACGCTGAGAACAGCGGTCAAGCCCTCGCGGATATCATCGCCGCCCATTCCGTCTTTTTCGTCCTTGATGAGCTTATTGTTCTTGGCGTAGGCGTTAACCGTACGGGTGAGCGCAGAGCGGAAACCGGAAAGGTGTGTGCCCCCTTCGATGGTGTTAATATTGTTGGCAAAGGTAAAGATGGATTCGTTATACGCCTCCGTATACTGCATCGCGATTTCAACGACCACATTATCCTTCTCGCGCTCGAAGTAAATCACGTCGGAATGCATCGGTGATTTGTTACGATTGAGGTGCTGGATAAACTCTTGGATTCCGCCGTCGTACTTGAAAATTTCCTCGCGTCCCGTGGCATCTTCCCGAAGCGTAATTTTAGTGCCTCGGTTAAGGAAGGCCATTTCGCGTAGACGAGCCGTGAGAATATCCCACTGGAACCCGCCGTTATGCG
>JAOZSZ010000286.1:0-1411 GCA_029939385.1 Pontiella sp.
CTCAGGAAAGCGTTTCCTAATTTCTTCAAACGATATATTTGGATTTTCCATTGGATGCTCTTTAACCACCAATGTCAAATCCGACTCGATTTCCCGTAATACTTCAGCAACTAACCCGATGGTTTCCTGAGGAGATTTAACCCAAGGGGAATTCAAGATAAGTTGAGAGTCAACAGACACCTGCAGAGGCAGAAAAACATACTTTGAAGGCAACTCCCCCGGCGACTGTAGCAGTGAACATTTTTTCTGAGCCATAAGCATTATTTTTAGCTTTGCAAAGAATTCCCGTCCGATATAGGGAAGATCACAAAAGAAGATCTCCAGTCCAGCCAGAACTTTGCGGGAGAAGGGAATGGTTTTGGTTAAATCATCCGATTGATCGTACCGTTTTAACTCTGTGAATGATGAGCAAATTTTACTCAAGAAATGATCCAGCTCTTCATCAGAAACACCTTTTGCCAACTGAGCTGTTGGAACCTGAATTATTTCCGCAAGGGCGTTCACCCCAAGCGGATCAATATGTGCTGTTGATGGAAAATATCCATTTTCAATAAACGCCAATTGGATTCCTTGATTTCGCGCAAGATGCATAGCTACTTTTTCGTAATGCCACATTCCATTCCAGATGACTACAGCGAACGGATTTTGATTACTCCATAGTTCAGTTAGCCATTCATAAAACCCGGCTGCTCGCTTTTTGTAGTACTGAAGCCAAGATGCTTTATCGCCTCCCCCTTGAGCCGTAAATACAGCATCCATTTCGCTTACAAGTATAAACAGTTCCTCATGGATATTTGAGTCACCTTTCTTTTGAGCCCGTTTAAAAACCTGCAAATTTCTATCAAGAAGGTATTGATGAGAATAGCTGTCGTGCGCAATAAATTTTACCTCATATTCAACGGAAAAACGCTCTGCTAATGCCGCAAAAAGTGGCGTTGAATACCAACCTGTAACAAACCAAAGTTCCTTTTTCATACCTTACTCCTGAACCTCAGCAACAGTTTCTTTCAATAATGCATAGATCAACGAAATGGATTCTTTCCACGTGATGGGTTCTTTCTCCAGTGATGGAATCTCATCACTCATAATCCGTTCAAACAACTTTTCAGGATCGCTGAAATCGATCTGACAACGTGCAGGAACCCCAATCTCATCAAACACGGCAAGTCTTGAACAGATAAGCTTTTTACCAAACTGAGCGGCCTCCAAAATTGGCAGGCCAAATCCTTCATATTCCGTAGGAAACACCACAGCATCAGCTCCAGCATAAAGTGATAAAACATCGCTGTATGGAATAAACCCATAGTCGATGATTTCCTGCCCCATCCCTTCGGAGGAAATTAGTTCACGTAATTCATTCCAATATTCGTCCCGAACGCCACTCAATAACAACTTGTGGGGAATTCTTCCA
>JAOZSZ010000286.1:1421-1895 GCA_029939385.1 Pontiella sp.
TTGAACAGGGTCTGGTGACCTTTATGTGAAAAACTTGCCGCCGGATAATAGATATAAGGTAACGGAACATCCTCTAACGGTCTTATATCTCCGATTGGACCTGGCTCAAAACCATGATGCACGACTGATATTTTTTCCTCTGAGACACCGTACTTCTCAGCCACACACGTTGCTGTGAACTGAGAAATAGCCATAATCCGATTACAACGGAATACTGCTCGTTCATAGACTAATTTCCTAAAAATCCGATCAGCAAAAGAAAAATACCTCGGAAAATAAAGATGCTGGATATCAGCAACGGTTACAACTGATGGCATAGAATTGGATATGGGGAACATGGCCTGATGAGGATAGAACATAACATCGATCCCTAGCTCTCGAAACCGCCTCCCTAGAGAATTAGGAAGAAATGGAAACAAAGCCTCTGCAATCCGAATGGCATTGGTACGACCCTGACTCCAATTCAATTCATAT
>JAOZSZ010000091.1 GCA_029939385.1 Pontiella sp.
CACGTTGATTGTAGGCGTGAAAGAACGGATGGCGGTTGCGCGCATTGTCGGAAGGGTGAGCCGAAAATATCCATTTATAGTTGACCGCTTTGGGGTTGTGCTTCCTCCTCGCCAAAGTGCATCGAGCCTCCCTCTCATCAAGGGCTTGGATCGCGATCTAAGACTGGGACTTCCCGCTGATCATCCCGATGTGAAGACCTCTCTTAGAATTATAGCGCTATGTGATAGTACGGGTTCTCTGCGTACATTCGTTCAAATTGAAAGTCTCGACGTCAAGTATTCTGATTTTATTGATATGCGGCTTAAAGGTGGAATTCGCGTCCGAATGCCACGGTTTTCGCTTAAGTCTAAATTGCAGAATCTTGCAACCGTCATTAATATTGCAAATGGGCAGGGCAGACGAGTGAAGGAAGTTGATCTTACCCTCGATTCTCCCAAAGTGCCCGTCAGCTATTATTAGTTCCGAAGGAAGTATGGCTATCGAATCAATTTCAGTTTTAGAAATCGGAACCAGTACGATTCGTGTGTTGGTGGGAGAGTTGCGTGCAGATGGAGTGGTTTCCGTGATTGGGATCGGTGAATCGAAATCGCGAGGGATCCGTAAAGGTGAAATCATCAATCGTGATTATGCTATTAAGGGGGTACGCGCCGCACTTAAGGCCGCCGAAGAGAATTGTCGTAAAAGCATCCATTCGGTTTTGCTGATCACCTCGGGCGGGCAGGTTGAAAGTAAAACGAGTACGGGCATCCTTAAATTGGTTGATCCTTCAGATAATCAACTCTCGGAAATTAACGAGGAAGATATTGTTGAGGTTATTGAGATTGCTCGAAAAGTAGCCCTCCCCGAAAATCGGATTAAGTTGCATACCCTTCAGCAATATTTCCAAGTTGATGACATGTTTAACATGACGAATCCTGCCGGCATGGCCGCGGAGGAACTTCGAGTTGATATGCTTAGTATTCATGGGAAACGTAGCACCATCGAAAACTTTCGTAAGATTGTTGATGATGCGCCGATAGAGTGTTCCGATGCTATATTTAGTGGGCTTTGTTCTTCAATTGCGGTGTTGAATGAGGAACAAAAAAAAGCCGGGGTTTTGGTGGTTGATTTGGGTGGAGGAACCACCGATTTTGTTCTTTATTACGATGGGTTTGTGCAAGCTGCCGGATCGATCGCGGTGGGCGGTGAGCACATTACCAATGATATTGCGGTGGGGCTAAAGATTCCATCTGGTCAGGCGGAATACGTTAAACTTAAGGAGGGGAGTGCTTTAACTAATTTGATGGAGCGCGATCATAATATTTCAATCCCCGCTCAACAGGGGTTTCCCGGAAAAATGGTGCGTGCCGTTACGTTGAATACCATTATTAATGCCCGAATGGAGGAAACCTTCACTTTAGTGAAAGAACATATTGATCAACATTGTTCCAATGTCCCCATGAGTGCTGGCGTATTATTAACGGGGGGTGGGTGCTTTTTGAATGGTGTGCGCGATCTAGGGCAAAAAGTATTTAATGCGCCCTGTTCGTACGGTAAAATCTTTGAAGTACAAGGGCTTCCGTCGGCTAAAGAAGCACCATTCTATGCCGCCCATATTGGATGTATTCGTTATGCAGCATCGTTGCGTACGAAAGAGGAAAAACCAACGTTCAGAAAGAAGCTTATTGAATTGCTATGGGGAGGTGCTCATGAATGAGGTAGCACCTTCGAGGTATGGCGATGTTTCAGTACCTCGCATTTTAGTCATGGGCGTGGGGAGTAGTGGCATCCAGGCCGTCGCGTGTATGCATGAACTTAATCCAGAGCTGGCCGTTGTGGGTGTTGATACGGATACTAAGGTATTGGAATCTGCTGCACTGGATCGGATCATTCACATCGGAAGTGTGGTGACTAACGGATTTAGTGCTGGGGGTGATGTTGAGTTGGGCCGGCAGGCGGTTGAAAAGGATTCTTCAGCGATCCGTAAACAACTTCGCCAAGTCGATTTACTTATCCTTGTTGGCGGGCTTGGGGGAGGGACTGGATCTGGTGCGATTCCCGTGATCACTCGTATTGCACGTGAAGCGGGCTCATTAGTTCTATGTATGCTAACTCTGCCATTCAAATTTGAAGGCGAGTTAATGGCTGAAAAGTCAGACAATGCGCTCAAACGGATTCGTACCCATGCCGATGCTATTATCCGTATTCCGAACGAAATGATGGTGGACCGAACCGATGCCGATCTTTCCGTGGAGCAGGTATTTGATAGAAGCCAGCAGCTAATGAAAGATGGAATCTTTTCGTTATGGCGTATGCTTTCACAAAATGGAATCTCCCGACTCGATTTTGCTAGTATCCATACTATGTTGCGCAATTGTGATGGTTTCTGCCATTTTGCTAGTGCGGAGGCGATGGGTGGTGATCGAGGGGAGATGGTTGCTGATGCGATCTTAAAACATCGATTACTCAACGGAGGAAAGGTGTTGAGTGGTGCGGCAGGGATTATTGTGAGTCTGACTGGTGGCCATGATTTAAAGTTGAGTGAAGTCGAAACCGTGATGAACCAGCTACAGGAAAAATTGCCCAAAGATACTTGGGTCAATTTTGGTATAGCACTCGATCCTATGTTCCAAAATCGGTTATCAGCAATCGTGTTGGTGGCCGAACAATGGAAGGAGCCATTAATGGACGATGCCCGCAGTCAGATGGGGTTCACTTTTAATCGCCGTCTACCTATAGAACAAGGGGAGCTTCCGCTCGAAACGGTGGGAAAGGGACGCTTTGCCAATCTCGATCCAACCATCCATGACAGCCAAGATTTGGATATGCCCACCTATATTCGGCGTGAGATTAAGTTGCCCCGCTAGATCGTTATTGCATGAAATAATTGGTCATACGTTCGAGGCCAATAGTGGTGTCAGGGCCATGGCCTGGGTAGACACGAATATCATCAGGTAATTGCTTAAGTTGCTGGAGTGATTCCTTCAATTGAAGAGCATCTCCACCGGGAAGATCAGTGCGACCACAAGATCCTTTAAAGAGCGTATCGCCGGTTATCATAATTTTGCTTTCAGGAAATAGAATGCAGCATGATCCGGGGGTATGTCCGGGGGTTTCTATACATTGAAAGTGTAGGTTAGAAAAGGTCCAGTCCGTAGAGCTTTTCAAATATTGAAACTCTTCAACCTTGGGCCGTTTGGGCACGGGATAATGGGGAGGGATTTGGTTGACGTCCTCGAAGGCCCACTTTAAATCGTTAGAATGCATGGCAATAGGTGCAGGGTATTTTTCGTGTAGATCGGCGAGGGCATTGATGTGGTCAGCATGGCCATGTGTGCAGATGTAGGCCGCCACGTTCAGATGTTGTTTTTCTAAGATTTGAGCAATCAAATCAGCATCATGACCCGGATCAAAAATAAGGGCTTGGTTTTGGGTGTTCCAAATGAGATAGCAGATTTCCTCGAAGGCTCCGGTAGAGATCGATTTAATATTCATGGCTGAGGGATCTTTTCTTTTTTAGTTTCGATTGGCTTTCGCGTATAGGCACACTGAATAACCATATTCCCCGTCAGTTTTCCTGTATTTTTACCGACGGGTTTGACGTTGAGAGTGCGGACATCGTAGCGCACTCCCTGTTTTTGTAGATCTGTTAAAAACTCGACCATCGCCGCGAGTTTTCCTTGCCACGTACAGTTAATTCCTAGTTCAAACAAATCCCCCGTTGGTTTTTCGTCGTAGGGTTGGCTGCGAGTGATATCCAATTCATATTTATTTGCAATCGATTTAATGGTTTTCATTAATTCTGGAGAGACCGACTTTTTATTCGTATCGAATACGCGCAAGTTGGTTTGCAATGTATTGAGTTCTTCGCTCCAATTTTTTTGCATTTTAATGGCATTTTTATAGTAGCTGATTTGCTGTTCCAAGGTTTTGATCTCGTTGGCTTTGGCCGTCCACTCCTCCGATTTGCCATCGACAATATACCACGTTAGACCGCTGAGTATGGCGGCCAGCGTGAGAACCCCTAACGTCATTTCTCGTTGTGTAATTTTCATTTTCCTATCTCCTCAGAGGGGAGAACCAGTGTAACTGAAAAGACGGACCGACGGATGCCTTTGGTTATTTTTGCATTTACCGAATGATCTTTGAGGTCCTCAAATAGAGGAGATTTTGCGAGGGTAATAAAAAAGTCGTCGACTATGCCATCGTTGTTAGAGGTGCCACGTAACGTCACTCCCTTTCCTTTCTTATAGTTATATGAAACAAACTCAATATCACCCGCGGGAAGCAAATTGGTGACTTCGCGAAGACATTCTAGAGCAGAGTCAGATCGGTCTGTATAGACCTTTAGAGCCTTTAGCTTCTGTCGGTTTTCAAGAGCCTGTTTGGCCTCCGATTCAATGGCCGTTACCCGCTTTTGAGCTCCAGAGAGTTTAATTGCTCGCGCTTTATAGATCCCAAAGAGGGTCAGCAGAATAATAAGCCAAACCGTAGCGATAGCGGATGAAATCAGAGTAAACTTCTTCCGTAGTTGTTTTCTATTTTCGTGGTCAACCCATTCGCGCGGAATTAGTTCAATACGACTGCCGTCAGAAAGGGTTCGGCGAACAATGCCTTCTGAGAGTGGAGGTAAGGATGAAAGTGAATGAGAATGGATGGGTAATCCAGTTTTCTCTGAAAGCTGAGTTTGTAAATCTGCGGGAAGGGTTTCATAGCTCCAGAGCTGAATGGCGGATGGGGTGGGGAGGTTGCGCTCACTGTCGAGCGTAGTCAGGGTGTAGCCAATTTCGTAGGCCACTTCTTGGGCTATATTTTCTTTGTTGGGCTCTATGTTGAGCATGCGAAATGAAAGAGGAATTCCTGATTCGATAACCATGAGCGCAAAGTCGATTCCATCATCAAGAATAAAGATTTCACAACCTTCGCTGGAAATATATCCTCCGTCCTGCAGAAGTTTCATCCATCCGAGCACGCGGGCATCGATGCTATGGATGCGAACTCCTTTTTTCTCAAAAGTGTCGCCAATGGCATCGATGCAACTACGCTTTGCTGCGGCCATCAGAACGAGGGAGGTCTCTTCAGTTTTTTGAAGCACTTCGTGAGAAATAGTCAGTTGATCCGAAGAGAAGGGAGATATCTTATCGATTTGGAATCCCACCATATCGGAGATCTCATGATCATCTATAGAGGGAAGCTCCATCACCCGCATGAGGAGATCCGCCGTACGGAGAGGTACCGTGATATCACCTTTAAGATGTTCATGCACCTCTTCGGGGAGTTGGATCGATTCCAGTATTTCATCCACAGTTTTTCCATCTGTGGGAATAGAAATAGCTTTTTGTTGCACCGGTTCGGGGCCGTCTTTTCCCCGTTTTAGACTGGTCCATTCAATGCCGTCGACCGTGCGACTGACTGCTGTGATGATTTTATCGCGTATTCGCATTTTTCTTAACTGGCCCCTCTTCCCAATAGACCACCATGGCATCTTTTCCGTTAATCAGAAATATACAATCGATCTGATACTGGTTCCCGAAGATATTGCCTATAGACGTTACCTTTACAAAATCACTTTGCAATTTAAATTTGTTAGGATCCGCACCAACATCAGTTAGATTTCTGATTCCATCATCGGGCGTTCCATTTTCTCCGTCTTCTCCGTCACGAGATTCCATCACGCTTTCCAGTTCCCAGTCTTCGTATTCGGAATAACTGAGGAGAAGATCTGTACTTGCGGTATTCAAATTCACTTTGCCATCGCCCCATACAGTTAGGAGATCAGCAATTCCAAAGATGGCATCGCTTTCATCGTCTGATTCTTTTCCATAGAGAATATGGGGTCCCCATCCTTTAATGAGTAGCAACTCTTCAACATTGTCGAGAGGGCCATTTTTTACGGGATAACCTAGGTCTTGATAAAAGGGATCATCTGACTCGGCACCATTAAGTTTATGGAGGTCGCCTTCATCAATCCAGTCTTCGAGAGAATCGATCATCGAATCCCATTCAGTGGAATCCACGTTAGCCATTTCCAGAATATCCAGCCATTCGCTTCGCGTAAGTAAGTTAACATTTCGTCCCGCCTCGGCGGACTCTAACGTTACGCGAAACGTGCCGTCATCTAATTCAATTTCTGAGGTGGTGGAGAGGCCACGTTTAATAAAAAGTGCCGCCAGCATAAAGCCATCTTTGTCCTCATCTCCCATATCTTCAATCTCAAGCTGCTTGGCCTCCGATTGTTTATCGAGAATGGCGCGGGCATATTCGAC
>JAOZSZ010000287.1 GCA_029939385.1 Pontiella sp.
CCAACCGCTGTTGTATATCCACATCAAACGCCTCCGCGCCCAACAGCGTGCGGCAAACCATGAATGAAGAAACCATCGCCCCCATCACTCCCGGAAGCACCGAGCTTTGCCCGGCGGCGTAAAGATTACGAAGCGGAAGACGACCGAGCAGATTAAACTGCCCCATCTTTTGTTTCACGCCATAGGCCGAGCCATCCGGCGAATGAAGGTAGTCGCGGAAGGTCAACGGCGTTGAACTTCCCAACACCTTGAAGTGCCCCTCCAACTGCGGCAGATGGGCAATCCCCCGTTCCATGATCCGGTCGGTTTTCCGTGCCTTGTATTCTTCATAGGCCGCCGGTCTTTTCATTAATGACGAGTCCGCCCATTCATCCATATCTTCCGGACAGACGGCCTCCAGCATAATCAGCGTACGGACGGGTTGACCGTCCACCGTTTCCTCTCCGGAAATACCGAAGAGCATCGAATCCTTTTCAAGGTCGCCGGGCTGTAACAATCCATCGAGATCCGGATCGGGGAGCCCCATCAAAATAAAATCGTCCAATAAATCGGGATCGTCGCAGACGCCAAAGACCGCAAAAAAACCAAACGAGGATTCAAAACCGCGCACTCGGTTCGCAAACGCTTTGCGGAGTTTATCCTGCGGCAAGAGATCAAGAATTGCCTGGGGATGAATTGTTAAAATGGCATTTTTAAAATGGATAAGCTCCCCCGAGTTCAGACGAAAGGCCCCCACCTCCTGCCCCTCGATCTCCTCGCAGGCCACAATGTGGCTCTTGCAGCGAATCTCCACCCCAGCCTCGTCCAGCTTTTCGCGTAGCGCAACAACAAACGCATCGCCGCCATTTTGTACGCGCACAATGCCGTCGTGCATGCCTTGGCTTATCCGGGCATGGTTGGCAAAAGAGATCTCGGAAGGCGATGCACCATAACAAAGGCAATAGCCCGCGAATAGGGCCTTGAGTTCGGGATCCTTGAAGAGTTCATCCAGCACCTCGGAAAGGCTTTGATAGTCCTCATCTAACTGGTGCATGGACTCCCCGATCTTCCGTAGCTCCATGCTGGTGGTTGCCGAACAGACTGCATCAAGCTTTATAAAATAGGCATCGATAGCTTCCGCTTCGTTTGGAAACTGGGACTGAAGTTCGCCAAGCATTCCCGCCCGGTCGCACGAGAAATTGTAGCCATTTCCGGATGATTCAAAAATAAAGCGCGTTCCTCCATCAAAAGGAATGGGGTGAATTTGTTGTTCAATGCCCAGCACCTTGAGCATATCGAAGAGCAACCCCTCCGGGGCAAGGCCACCCGTAAAGTGGAACCCCGTATCGAACGGAACGCCCTCTAGCGAAAAGCGCGCCATGGAACCCCCAATAGCCGGAGATTTTTCCAGTAGCAGCACCCGATCGCCGCGCCGCGCCAGCAACACCGCCGCCGTCAGGCCACTAATGCCACTTCCGACCACAACATGGTCATATTTAAACTCGGCCATCCACTTCTCCTTGAAAATATCAGCAAAAATTAGCCGCGAAAGAGCGCAGGGATCGCAAAAGATGACTTTGTTTTCTTTGCGTTCTTTTGTGGCCAAGCATTAAATCGCCAAACCGCCGTTCACTCCAATGACTTGCCCATGAATATAGGACTGCTCTTTGCTACATAAAAAATTCACGGTGGCCGCGACATCCTCAACGACCCCGAAGCGGTTGAGCGGAATGATTTTCTTCACTTCCTTCTCTGGAAGATCGGCCGTCATGTCGGTTTTAATCACCCCCGGTGCGACCACATTTACCATAATATTTTTCTTTCCGACCTCGCGAGCGAGCGCCTTGACCGCGCCGATGAGCCCCGCCTTGGAGGCGGAATAGTTGACTTGTCCAGCCTGGCCAATCTGCCC
>JAOZSZ010000092.1 GCA_029939385.1 Pontiella sp.
AGGATGAGGATGTGCTTGATACGTGGTTTTCTTCGTGGCTTTGGCCCTTTAGTGTGTTGGGTTGGCCAGAAACAAATGAAGATCTAAATTTTTACTATCCTTCCAAAACCTTGGTTACCGGAAATGAAATTATCTTTTTCTGGGTGGCACGAATGGTGATGTCGGGTCTTGAAATTATGGATGATATCCCGTTCGACACGGTCTATATTCACGGTACGGTACGCGATGATCAGGGTCGAAAAATGTCTAAGAGCCTCGGAAACTCCATCGATCCTCTCGATATTATCGAGAAATATAGTTCCGATGCGTTGCGCTTTTCATTGTTGATGATTACGGCAACGGGGCAGGACGTTTATATCTCCGATGAAAAGTTTGAGATTGGTCGTAACTTTGGAACGAAGATCTGGAACGCCGCGCGTTTTATGGAAATGCATTCCGAGGGGTTTGATGTGCAGGATCTGGCCTTCGATAAGGCCCGCCTTAGTCCAGACGATCAGCACCTGTTGGCTAAGCTTAATGAAGCGATTGCCGCGACGAATGATAATTTGGGTCGCTATCGCTTTAATGATGCCACCTTGGTGATTTATGATTTTTTCTGGCATAGCTATTGTGATTGGTACATTGAATATGCCAAACCGATTCTCTTTAAGGGGTCGCCGGAGCAGAAGAAACATACCCTACAGGTGATGCACCTTGCATTTTCTACGGCGTTGCGCCTGCTTCATCCGTTTATGCCATTTCTCACGGAGGAGCTTTGGCATGGCATGGGCTATAACCATTCGGACGAAACGATCATGCTCGCAGCGTGGCCAGAAAAATCGGTCGTGTCGGGTATTGCTTCAAGCATTGTTAAGTATGTGGATGGCAAACACGATCTGGTTCGGGTTGGGCGTATCTTGCGCGCAGAATATAATTTGGCCAACAAACAGACCGCAGTGTTTTTTGTGCGGCCGGCTAATGATACCTATGCCCAGCAGATCTCGGACGATCAGCTTTCAATTATGTCGGCCTTAAAAGCGGAATCTATTGAGGTGGATATTAATTATGCTCCTGAAGGCGCGATGCCCAGCGGCATGAGTGCGCTAGGCACGGTTTATATGTCGATCGAAGGGCTGGTTGATGTGGATGCCGAAATTATGAAATTAGCCACTGAGTTGGATGAAGTGATGGGGTATCTAGAGAACGTTAAGAAAAAACTTTCGAATGAAAACTTCACGAGCCGCGCTCCGCGAGAGGTGGTTGCTACTCAGGAAAAACAGCAGGAAGAGTTGATCGAGAAAAGTGAAAAAATTAAGAAAATGATCGATATGCTCAATCGCTAAGAGAATCCATATGAATTCGGTAAAGCACCCCAAACAATCCACTCGTCTTCCGGAATGGTTGCGTCGTCCCATTCAAACCGATGCGGCGTATGCCGAGGTGCAAAAGCAACTTAAAGAAAGTGGATTAAATACCGTTTGTGAAGATGCAAAGTGCCCGAATCGTCATGAGTGTTGGAACCACGGTACGGCAACGTTCATGATTTTAGGGACTATTTGTACGCGGGCCTGCCGGTTTTGTAATGTGGAGACAGGCAAGCCTGGCGCGGTGGATCTGAGCGAACCCCAGCGCTTGGCCGAAGCGGTTGAAAAGATGAACCTTCAGCATGTGGTGGTCACTAGCGTGACGCGGGATGACCTTCCCGACGGGGGGGCAGAAATCTTTGCCCGAACCA
This sequence comes from Pontiella sp., assembly GCA_029939385.1. Lineage (GTDB taxonomy): Bacteria > Verrucomicrobiota > Kiritimatiellia > Kiritimatiellales > Pontiellaceae > Pontiella. Next base: position 1,715 of record JAOZSZ010000092.1, read on the forward strand.
TCAAAGCCGTGAAACAACAGGTGCCCGGTGTAAAGATCGAGGTGCTGACGCCTGACTATGAAAAGGCGCTTCTTTATAGGGTGCTCGATGCGGGGCCTGATGTGTTTAACCATAACATTGAAACGGTAGAACGATTGCAGTTGCCGATTCGAAAGACGGCAACCTATGCACGATCTATGGAAGTTTTGCGCAATGCTTCTGAATATGGTGATGGATCCATTAAAGTAAAATCTGGAATTATGCTGGGGTTAGGCGAATCCAATGAAGAAATTCTCCAGACCCTAAACGATCTTTATTCCAATGGGGTTCGGCTTTTGACGATCGGTCAGTATATGGCTCCAACTCGGGATCATGTGCACACCAAGCGTTTTGTGACCCCTAAGGAATTTAAGGAGTTTGGAGCGGCCGCCTATGCCTTGGGATTTGAGGCGGTTGCATCTGATCCCTTAGTTCGCTCCTCTTATCGTGCAGATAAAATGATTAAGGTTGATCGCTAAAGGTGGAGACTCGATGAATAAAACCCTGAATGTTTCGATTATTTTGTTAAGCATTTTTTTCTTTCTCGCGGGAGGGGTTTGCGCAGAAGAGGCGGAACATGAGATGCATCGGGGCGAGAAAATTGCGCGGTGGATGGAGGATAAAGGATTGAACCGTACGGCTTCGGTGGCAGCCATTTCGACGCTTCCTATCGTTGAGTTGCGCGGTGCTATTCCGGTTGGAATTGTGGCTTTTGAGATGCCATGGTGGCAGGTTTATTTGATTGCTGTTGCGGGAAATATGCTCCCTATTCCGTTCATTCTGCTGCTGCTTGGCCCTGCGTCAAAATTCTTAATGCGCTTCTCCGTCGGGGAAAAATTCTTTAATTGGTTATTTTCTCGCACCCGAAAAAAAGGGGCGAAAATTGAGAAGTATGAGGCCCTTGGCTTGACTCTTTTTGTGGCGATTCCGCTTCCGGTTACGGGAGGGTGGACTGGGGCAATGGTTGCTTTTTTGATGGGGATTTCATTTGGAAAATCCATGCTTTATATTTTGATGGGTGTCATGATTGCCGGCGCAATTATGACCATTCTTGCGTTGCTTGGATGGATTGGGGCCGTGATTGCGGGTGTTGTATTGCTTGCTTTGGCGGCAAGTACGGTTTTAAAAAGCTTTAAAAAATAAGGGAGAATAAAAATGACAGATCAGGAAGTTTTGGATGCAGTTAATGTGGTGATGGCGGAAGAAATTATTCCAGCATTGGCATCGCATGGCGGTGGCGCAACGGTGACCAAGGTTGAACAAGGGGTGGTTTTTGTTGAACTTGAAGGGGGTTGCAAAGGTTGTCCTGGAGCGCGTATGACGATGAAGAATGGAATTGAAACACTTTTAAAAGAACAGGTTTCCGGTGTGAAGGAAGTGGTGGACGATACGGATCATATGTAGAAATATCGCTTCAACTTTAAAAAGATTTAAACGCACGGGTTATTTAATAACCGGTGCGTTTTTAGTTTATACTTGCCCGTGAAAACAATTGAATCCTTGTAGGTGATTTGCGAATATCTTTCGTTATGGGGTAGCTTCTAAAGCATGAGGCGAATTCAGGGGTGCCCTATGTGGAGATCGTTTGATGAAGATTTTAATTGCCGAGGATAATGCCTTTTCCCGAACGTTGCTCAAAAAAACCCTGATGAAGGCGGGTTATGATGTAATTGCGGTGAAAGACGGCGAAACTGCATGGAATGTTCTTCAGCAGGAAGATCCCCCCAAGCTGGCGCTGATCGATTGGATGATGCCTGAAATAAGCGGGATTGAGCTCTGTCGAAAAATTCGTGAAATTAATACGTCAGCTCCTCTTTATGTCATTCTTCTCACCGCTAAAACGGGAAAGAAAGATGTTCTTGAAGGGTTTGCGGCAGGTGCAGATGATTTTATCAAAAAGCCTTTTGATAGCGGTGAGTTGCTCGCACGAATTCAGGTAGGTCGTCGTTTGGTTGAACAGCATGCATTGCTCCACTGCCTGATCGATTCGATTCCTGATCCCATCTACTTTAAAGATAATCGAGGGCTTTATCTGGGTTGTAATAAAGCCTATGCCGAATTTGTTGGAAAAGATGCGGATGAAATTATTAATCGGGCGGGGAACGATGTTCTTCCTGCAGATCAGTCTCAATTCTCGCATATGGAAGATCTTCGTGTATTGGCCAATGGTAATTCGGTGGAAACAGAGGGGTGGGTTACGGGGGCAGATGGTTCAGAGGTCTATCATAATACCGTAAAGATACCCTATCTAGACTCCGATGCTGGATCAACAGGAATGATCGGGATTAGTCGTGATCTAACGAAGCGTATTCAAATAGAACAAGAAATGAAACGTTTGGCGGTGGTCGTTGAGCAGTCGACCGAGTCCATCACGATTACAGATGTGAATGGTGCTATCCTTTATGTGAATGCAACATTTGAGGCGATCACAGGTTATGCCCAAGACGAGGTAATTGGAAAGGCTCCAGATTTCTTTCGAAGTGAAAAACATGACGATGAGTTTTATCAAAAGCTAAAGACAACTATTTCTGCGGGAAGTAAGTGGGAAGGGCAGATTACTAGTTACAGAAAGGATGGAAGTTTGTTTGATGTGGAAGCCATTATCTATCCCATTCGCGATGTTTTTGGAAAAGTGGTGAACTATGTTTTAATGGGTCGGGATATTACCCAAGAAATGGCTATTGAAAAACAGATGCGTCAGACCCAGAAGATGAATGCTATTGGTGAATTGGCCGGTGGGGTTTCGCATGACTTTAACAATATTCTTACGGCTATTCTTGGTTATGTGGCGCTTTGTATGAATTCGGTTGAAGAGGATGGTAAGGTATATGGCTATCTTAAGGAGATTGTTAAGGCGGGGGATCGGGCGAGTAAATTGGTTCGACAGATTCTCACTTTCAGCCGTCAGGAAGAACTGGATTTCCACTCCGTTTCCTTGCAATCGGTCATTACGGATTCCCTAAGTTTGGTTCAAACCACAATGAAGCCCAGCATTAAGCTGGAAGTTGATGTGGATGATCTATGTGGACCTATTTTGGGTGATACCACCCAGATCCAGCAAGTTATAGTCAATCTCTGTACAAATGCAGTACACGCATTGGGTGAAGATGAAGGGTTATTAAACGTTTCGCTCAAGTTGGTGGAATTACTTGGAAAGAAGCATGACGAACAGGTCGTCGATTTAGCGCCCGGATTATATGCATGTATCACGATTAGCGATACCGGTTGTGGCATGTTGCCAGAAACGATGGAGCGGATATTCGAACCATACTATACGACGAAAAAGAAAGGGGAAGGAACGGGATTTGGCCTCTCTATTGTACATGGTATTGTGCGAAAGCACCGAGGTTATATTACGGTAGAGAGCGAGCAAGGGAAGGGATCCTCCTTTATTCTGTATCTTCCATTGCTCATTGCGAGTGAAGAAGAAAAAAAACAAGCAATCAATTTTTCAACTCCAGAAGGATTTGGTCACATTCTATTTGTGGATGATGATGATGCTGTACTTGCGATGGGTCGGGAAATCCTTGAGTCATTTGGGTATTCTGTTTCGACGGCAACAAATGGGCAATCTGCCTTAGACCTGTTCCGGCAAAATCCAGAGGGATTTGATGCCCTTATTTCAGATTATAGTATGCCCAAAATGAATGGCTATGAATTGATTAGCGAATGCTTACGCTTACATTCCGGATTGCCCACTATTTTATGTAGTGGCTATATGGAAAAGATCACGGGCGAAGATCTTAATAAACTGGGTCATGTTGCATTTATTCCAAAACCGCTCGATTGGCGTGAGCTTAGTCGAATTATTCAGCAAGAAATTAATAAGAAGATCTAACAAAAACCTTAATGGCATAATAGTTGCTTTGTTTCTTCATATTATTTGTTCACGGGGGCTATATGAAAAAAATCGATCAATATCTTGAGGATATGCTGGAGCAAGGAGCCAGTGATATTCATTTGTCCACAAATCATCAGCTCTGCTTTCGCGTGGACGGTGAAATGCAATTTCAACGAGGCACAGAAAAGTTTTCCAAAGAAGAGTTAAGGGATCTTCTTTATGAAATAACTCCGGAACGAAATAAAACGCAATTTGAAGAAGAATGGGATACTGATTTTGCTTATGAACTTCCAGGAACGGCGCGCTTTCGGGTTAATATCTTTATCGATCATGAAGGCATTGGTTGTGTTATGCGCCAGATCCCATCGAATATTCCCACCTTTGAAGAGCTTAATATTCCCGAAGGAATTCGTTCTTTCTGTTTTCTAAATAAGGGATTAGTGATTGTCACCGGGCCAACGGGTAGCGGAAAATCAACAACACTTGCGGCTATGATTGATCTCATTAATCGGACCCGTCGCCAGCACCTCATCACCATTGAAGATCCTGTTGAGTTTAAGCATCGTTCTTTGGGTTGTCTTGTAAATCAGCGTGAAGTGCATGTTCA
>JAOZSZ010000288.1 GCA_029939385.1 Pontiella sp.
GTGTTGCCAGGATGAAAACCTGGAGTCCTAGGCCACTAGACGAAGGGGTCATCTTGTTTTTGAAAAATGGCGACCCCTACGGGACTCGAACCCGTGTTGCCAGGATGAAAACCTGGAGTCCTAGGCCACTAGACGAAGGGGTCATCTTCCAAAAACGAGCGCGTACAATAACAAAACACCCTTTCGGCACAACCAAAAATTTTCTTTTTTTATACCTGACTTTAATTTGTCCGGCGCAGCTAACCTTGTAATTTTGTTTCTACGCTATGGATCTTATCTTCCATCGATTGCTCTCGATCCATTCGAGTCCCAATTTTCAGGATCGTAAAAACCCTCGGGGCTCCCATCGCGTGTACTTTTTCATGACAAACCTTAACGGCAGCCATCACAGCATCCCACTCCCCTTCGATGGCGGTACCATTCGGATGGAGGGTCGTCTGAAGCCCCGCCTGCTTAAGAACATCCTCGCAGGCGGCGATATATTTCGAGAGCGAAACGCCCACGCCCACCGGCACCACCGTTAAATCGGCAATCATTCTCATGTTTGATTTCTCCTCTTAAACAACAGAAAAATATTAACTTAGCGTTGAAATGTCGAGAAATACTCTGGGGTGCAACGGGTTGTCTTACGCAGTGTGCTCAGACTCGCTTCGTGAGAGATCGCTTTCAAACCCCCGCACACCTTTCTTTCGTTTTGTCTGCTATATAGCGTTAAAATCTAGCGAACTCCCCTTTTTTAGGCGGGCTAGAAATCCTCCATCAGCTCGTAGTATTGTTTAATCGTCTCGACGGATTTCATGGTGACCTGGTAAAGCACGATGCTCAGTACCAGCACCACGACCGTCCAGACAATCTTCGCCGTGCGGTTCAGTCCGGGTCGCCACCAGATCAGTGGCAAAGCCAAAGGACCGACACAACAAATCATAATGACAATGAACGAAGTGCTGAAATAGAAAGGAACCTTCGGTTTCGCCACTGGGGGAGCCTGCCGCCCGTCCAGAAACTCGCCGCAGTGTTTGCACTTGATCGCTTCGTCTTGGATTTCCTCGGCACAAAATGGACACTTTTTCATAGCTCACCTTTCCTTGGGTCAGAATATATACCAATGGTCAACAGCCCCTCCTAAAATCCGATCCTGAAGCCAAAGTGGCAGTGACCAAGGGGGTTGCGGAGGCCTTGCCGGTCGGTGTCGTGAAACCGATACCTTACCCCATCAACCAGATGCTTTTCCATTTCCGAAGTCGGAACATGCTTCTCTCCGATGTGGTGATGATGAGAAAAAACCATAGCCTTGAGGTTCCTGTAAGCTTTTAAACCATGTACTTTCATCGAAGTCTCCTATTCTTCGTTCTTGGTTTCAACCGAATCTGACTCTAGATCGGGGCGGGTGCCCTCTTCCTGACCCTTGCGGAATTCGCCAAGGCTCTTGCCCAGCGAGCGGGATAGCTCGGGAAGGCGCTTGGCACCAAATAGCAGCAAGATCACCACAAATACGATGATCATTTCACTCCCGCCGGGCATGCCCATAAATGCTAATGTATTCATTTCATTTCCTTTCGTTTTTTAGGAGTTTCCCCCTATTTGATTGATTTTCGGGTCTGGCGAACCAACACCTTCCAGAGCTCCTCCTCGTTGGAGGCGGCCAGCAGAGCCTCGCGGGCCTCTTTTTCGCGGAAGGTTTGCGAGAGGCCAGAAATAAGTTTCAGATAAAACGCGCTGGTGGCGGTGGGGATGACCATGAAAAAGAAGATGCGCGTGAGCGTCCGGCCCGGTCCGCCGAAATGAATCCCCTTCTTATGGATCCCCAACGCCATGGCAAGCCCGCCGCCTTCGACGCCGCGAACATGGGGAAAGGCCATGCCGCTATCGAC
>JAOZSZ010000289.1 GCA_029939385.1 Pontiella sp.
GCACTCAATATTATCATCCCCCATTAAAACAGAGTGACTCTAAATAAAGACCGAATAAAAAAGGAAACCGTATGACAAATAGAAAATTTATCTCCATGATAGTGGCGACATTAGCCTTGAGTTCAATTTCAGCCTATTCTAATGAGCCGACAAAACCGCCCGCACCACTTAAAATAGCCTGTATTGGCGATAGCATTACCTTTGGCGTAGGCATAAAGGATCGAGCAGTGAATAGTTATCCTGCGCAGCTTTCTGAAATGCTGGGGGGAAATACAATTGTTCGCAATTTTGGAGTGAGTGGAGCCACCTTATTAAGGAAAGGGAATAACCCATATTGGAAGCGCCAAAACTATAAAACAGCCCTTGAGTTTAATCCGAACATTGTAATCATCAAACTAGGCACGAATGATTCAAAACCCGTAAACTGGAAGTATAAATCTGAATACATCTCCGACTATATTGATCTGATCGAAAGTTTTCAAAAGCTAGCAAGCAAGCCGACCGTGTGGATATGCTATCCGGCGCCGGCTTATCCAGGTCGCTGGGGAATCACAGATACGGTTATGAAAGAAGAAATTATTCCAATGATCGATACGATTTCTAAGCAGGCAGATGTTGAAATTATTGATCTCTACTCCGCTCTTAACGACAGAAAAGAGCTATTTCCTGATTCCGTACATCCCAATGCTGCTGGCGCAAAAATAATGGCAGAGACGATTGCTACCGTGATCACAAAATCAAAATTATAAAAGCCGAATTCTTTAATTTAGCGAATACGGAAAGCCGACTGTTTAAGAAGAAATAACTATTCCCAATCGGCTAGCTTTAGGTTGGGATTAACATCGGAGGGCTCTTCGGTATCGAGTCCAAGTCGGACTTTTTCATAGGCCACTCCAGCAATCATAGCGGCGTTGTCGGTGCAATAGGCTGGCGGACAGAGCAGAAGTGGAATGCCTGTGCTTTTAGAAAGATTTTCCATCTTTTCGCGCAGGACTTTATTCATCGAAACCCCGCCGGCACAGGCGAAACTTTTTACATTAAAATTTTTAAGTGCACGGCCGACTCGAATGATGAGTGCATCGCAAATAGCTTCCTGATAGCTGGCACAAATATCAGACAACTCATTATCAACGGGCGTGTGATCAAGCTTTTTCACGTAAGTAAGCAAGGATGTTTTGAGCCCACTAAAACTGAAACAGAGATTGCGGTCATATTTATAGATCCACTTTCCACGATCGGGCTGATCGAGTCCTCGAGGAAAACGAATAGCGGCTGAATTTCCGCCTTCGGCGGTCTGCTGAATAATGGGGCCACCGGGATAGCCGAGGCCGAGCACGGCGGCAGCTTTGTCGAGAGCTTCTCCCGCGGCATCGTCGATGGTGCTTCCAAGTAATTCGTAGCGACCCGTTTCATGCATGAGGAGAAGGCTGGTATCCCCACCAGAGACAAGAAGACCAAGCATAGGGAAAACCGTTTCGGATGCGGGAACATCATCCTTCATAAAAATAGAGTGAAGATGGCCTTCGTGATGGTTCACACGAATGAGTGGCTTTCCGAGGCGTTGCGATAATGTTTTTGCGGCGGCAAAACCAATGAGCAATGAACTGGCTAATCCGGGGCCATAAGTGACCGCTAAGGCATCGATGGATTCATACGTTTCGCCCGCCGTTTCTAGTGCTTCATCAATAATACGTGGAAGCATGGCAACATGGTTACGCGAGGCAATCTCAGGAACTACACCTCCGTAAGGACGGTGTTTGGCAATTTGTGAATAGACGGCGTTAGAGAGCACATTACGCCCGTCTTCAACAACAGCGGCGGCGGTTTCGTCGCAAGAGGTTTCGATGGCAAGAATTTTCATGGGCA
>JAOZSZ010000290.1:0-1101 GCA_029939385.1 Pontiella sp.
TTTTCCGCCCATCCCGCCGTATGCTGGGAAAATGAGCGAATATCCAGTACTCGCATTCGCAAGGCCATTAAATTAGGGCATTTAAACGAGGTGACCCACATGCTCGGGCGGCCCATCTCCACCATTGGAACCGTAGTTCATGGCGAAAAGATCGGTCGAAAATTGGGCTATCCCACCGCAAATATTAATCCAGAAAATGACATGCTTCCCCCGCGCGGAATCTATGCAGCCCGCTTGCGCACCGGCCATCGCCAGCATAACGCCGCCGCCTACATCGGTCATCGTGGAACTTTCCATGAAAATGAACCTCAAACCCTCGAAGTTCACCTAATCGATGATAAAAATATAGATCTTTATGGGCAACAGGTAGAAGTCAGCTACCTAGAATATATACGCGGCGACCGAATCTTTAAGGATGCCGATGCCTTAAAGGAACAAATCAAATCCGACATCGCCGATATCCGCACACGCCTCTAATACGGATGTGACGCCTCTTTCCAATAAAGAACCCCTACAAATCCAAAAAGTTCTGTAATAATTTTTTACCCTCTAATGTGAGGATTGATTCGGGATGAAACTGAACCCCGTGCACCGGATGCTCTTTGTGTTGGAATCCCATAATTTCGTTCTCGGCGGTCCACGCCGTAATTTCCAAACAGTCTGGAAACGACTCGCGCTCAACAATAAGCGAATGGTAACGGGTTGCATCAAACGGATTGGGAAGCCCTTTAAAAACACTTTTATTATTGTGAAGCATGGGTGAGGTTTTTCCATGCATCAACCGCTCGGCACGGATCACCTTGCCCCCATAAACTTCAGCAATCGACTGATGCCCTAAACAAACCCCCAACAGGGGAAGGCGCGCCCCAAACTCGCGAATAATATCGCATGAAATTCCCGCTTCTTTTGGGGTACATGGCCCCGGACTCACCAGCACCTTTTCAGGATTAAGCACCACGGCCTGCTCCACGGTAATTTCATCATTACGGAATACCCGCATCTGAGCACCTAGCTCGCCCAAATACTGCACTAGGTTGTACGTAAACGAATCGTAATTATCTATTACTAAAATCATATCTTCTCTCGTAAATTATTTATTTC
>JAOZSZ010000290.1:1111-1866 GCA_029939385.1 Pontiella sp.
GCAAGTGCGGTCATCATTCCCCGCGCCTTATTCCGCGTCTCTTCATATTCATTGATCGGAACAGAATCTGCGACCACACCGGCACCCGCTTGCACATAGGCCTTCTTCTTATCGAGAATAACCGTGCGGATCGTGATAGCAGAATCAAGGTTTCCATTATAATTAAAATAGCCCACGGCCCCTGCGTACGGCCCGCGCTTACTTTTTTCCAGTTCAGCGATAATCTCCATCGCACGAATTTTAGGTGCACCGCTCACCGTTCCAGCCGGGAAGCTGGCGCGCATTACATCATATTCATCATGCTCATCAGACAGGGTTCCAGTCACATCAGAAACAATATGCATCACATGGCTATACTTCTCGATCACCATCAAATCCGGCACCTCGACACTCTTAAAATCGCAAACGCGCCCAATATCGTTACGCCCAAGATCAACCAACATAATGTGCTCCGCGCGTTCCTTCGGATCGGCCAACAAATCCTGCTCTAAGGCATCATCCTCAGCAGGCGTCTTCCCCCGTGGGCGAGTTCCGGCGATGGGTCGCACCTCCACCTTTTTATCCTCACAGCGCACATGAATTTCTGGAGAGGTTCCAACCACTGCGCTCTCGCCCAAGTCGAGGCAGAACATGTAGGGCGATGGATTAACGGCTCGCAATGCACGATAAACATCGAGTGAATCGGCCTCGTTCTCCACTTCAAAACGTTGAGAAAGAACCGTCTGAATCACATCACCAGACCGGATATATTCCTG
>JAOZSZ010000291.1:0-1222 GCA_029939385.1 Pontiella sp.
ATCGCTGTCCGCTCCGGCGTATTTAACATCGTACGAACAGATTCATAGAGCCGATCAAACTCTGCATTACGATAGTTAGAATGATTAGGTCCTGGTGACTCATTTTTGCTATAGAAAAGCTGAAGGAAATTTTCTGCATCCGGATAGTCGGCGACCCAAGCTAGTCTAAACATTTGAGCCTGCCGGCGATTCATTTTTTCTATAAAGGCAGGCCACGTATTATATTGTGGAAGGAGAACAATACCGATCTTTTGGAACATATCCGTCATTAACTCCATCGATTGACGTATATTAGGCGTGGCACTTCCTAATTCAATGGAGAGTTCGAGTCGTCGACCCGTTTTTTGATCAATTCCGTTCGGATAGCCCGCTTCCTTCAGCAACCGTTTCGACTTTTCGATATTAAAGCGATATTTGGATGGTTTCTTTAGCTCCCCCTCCAACGGCGAAGGAATAGGGCCGTCGATCGGATGAAGGCGATGGTTCATAAACTGGTTCATTTGGTCGAAGTCATAGGCACAACTCAACGCTTGTCGTAGCTTTCGGTTGCGCAAATCTTGCTCGGGATCATTACTCGACCCCACCATTGGATCGTCCCAGTTAAAACCAATATAATAAACATCAAGCGTGGGAGCAGAGATTAAATCCACGCCACGCTTCTCCAAGGAATCATTCAGTTTTTTATCTGCGGTAATGACGGCATCCCAGTTATCGCGAGAGATGGCCGATCGGCTTAGTTGCCCCGAAAGAAACATCATCCAAGACGTGGAAGAATCATCAACCACATACTGTACAATACGATCGATAAAGGGAAGTTGCTTGCCTGCATCCTTTAATAATCCGGCCTCCTTTTGTTCCAGCGTCCCTAATGAAGGATAGGTTTCAATACGATTAGTTTCTTCCCATTTTGGATTACGAGAAAATTCAATACGTGAATTACGCTTCCACTCAACCAATTTATAGGGACCGGTTCCGACCGGATGATTAACAAAGTTTTTCCCATAGAATTCGACCGCTTCATGTGGCACTGCAAAGCTATAATGCATAGCCAAAATATAAAGAAGTTGCGGGTACGGCTCGATTAATTTGATCTGAAGCGTTTGATGGTCTAGAGCCTGAAGCCCCTCAACACGTATTCTATAGTTAGTGGGTTCAGATGATTTCGATACTTCATGAAAATCGTTAATGCCCTGAATTCGTTTATTGAAAGCCCAAAACCCAG
>JAOZSZ010000291.1:1232-1850 GCA_029939385.1 Pontiella sp.
CACGGCCTTCCCCGCCCGGGAAACAAGGGTCATCCTGAAAATAGATGCCCTTGCGGATCTTAAAGGTATAGATCAATCCATCGTTAGAGATTTGGGGTAATGACTCCGCAAGTAATGGCTTAATTTTATAGGGACGCGATAAATATTCGTATCCTAATAATCCCTCGTAAATGCGCGCAATAGCGACCGAAGAAGATACCTCTCCAGCACTAGCGGGATCGAGTCCTCGAATACGAAAGGTTTGGCTATAGAGAACCGATTCTGAGGAATCATATTCAGACTTTAGCTTGTCATCACTGCATCCTGAGAAGATAAAACTCCCAAAAATGATGAAGGAAATGAAACCAAAACGGCTTTGGATAAGAAGGGAAACCCTTTTTCGGAAACCCTGATCCAAGGCTATATCTCGTCTTGTGGAAGAACACTTTCTTCCGAAGAAACATCCACTATAGGAGTCGAATCCTCAATCGGAACAACCAAATCTAAAGCATCAACTGGTTGACTTTGCACCGAGGTCGATGGTTCTACAGGAATGAGAGCCTGATCCATCAGTGTGGCATCTTTCTGTGCAAAAATCATACCCAACAGCAATGAATTTGCTAAAAATACAATTCCAAT
>JAOZSZ010000093.1 GCA_029939385.1 Pontiella sp.
ACCATTTCGGAGTCACTCAATATTGCATTGGATAAAACCAGTGGAGTGACGGCAGTCATTGAAAATACGGCAGGCCAAGGATCCAACGTCGGGTTCCGCTTTGAACATCTAGCAGAGATTATTGATGGGGTTGACGATAAGAGCCGCATTGGGGTCTGCCTTGATACCTGCCACACTTTTGCGGCAGGCTATGACCTACGTACGGCGGATTGGTGTGACGCTGTTTTTGATGAATTTGAAAATCTGGTAGGTTTTGAATATTTGCGCGGTATGCACCTGAATGACTCAAAAAAAGAGCTCGGTAGCCGCGTCGATCGCCACCATAGCCTTGGAAAAGGCGAACTTGGGCTGGAGGTTTTTCGCTACATCATGAATGATGCACGGTTCGATGACATCCCGATGATTCTCGAAACGATTGATGATACGATTTGGGCGGAAGAGATCGAACGACTTAAGCAGTTTGAAGGCTAGCCACAAAAGAGTAAAACACAGCACACAACATGAAAATTCTAGATAACATTCGAGTCGTTTTGGTGGAGCCTATTTTTGGAGGCAACATTGGATCAGTCTGCCGAGCCATGAACAATAATGGCATCACCGATCTGGCCATCGTCAATCCTCGGCCCACCACAGACTGGGACGACGCACGCAAATTGGCCTGCAATGCCAAAGCACAGCTCGATGCCCGTAAGGAATTTAAAACCTTAAAAGAAGCCCTTGCGGATTGTACCGTCGTGGCAGGCTCATCAGCACGAACGGGCTTCTATCGAGACACGGCCCATTCGCCCCGTCAATTTGCCCCAATCGCTTTAAATAGCGCAAAAGATCACAAAATCGCATTGGTCTTTGGTCGCGAAGATAAGGGATTGCTCAACGAAGAATTAGCCCTCTGTACACATATTATCCAAATCCCCTCAAGCGAACAATACACCTCGCTAAACCTGTCGCACGCGGTAATGGTCTGCTGCTACGAACTTTTCACCGCCGCCGAAGTTTTTCAGCCTTCAGAGGAAAAGGCAGAGGAAGCCAACTCCGAACTCCGCGAACGCATGTTTGCCACTTGGCGCGAAATGATGATCCAAACCGAATTCACTCACGAACAGAAACTAGAGCACATGATGATGGGGCTTCGCCGTATCTTCTCCCGTGGAAAATTGACCGTTCCTGACGTCAAGATTCTAATGGGGCTCGCCAAACAATCCATCTGGGCTGCTACTCAGGGAAAAGAAAGTAGAGAACTATGACTAAACAGCACATTACCAAAGCTGAAATTAACGAACTCCCGATGAAGCAATATGACGGACCTATTATCCTTTGCCAAACTCAAGCAGAGGCTGAAAAAGCCGTGGAGAAATTGAAAAAAGAAACCCTATTGGGCTTCGATACCGAAACTCGTCCAGCCTTCCGAAAGGGAGAAAGCTACGATCCGTCTTTGCTACAACTCGCCGGCGAAACAGAGGTTTTTCTTTTTCAAATCCAGCAAACTGGACTGATCTCTGGACTCCTCGAAATCCTCGCTTCGCGCGAAATCATCAAAACAGGCGTCGCGATTGATCGCGATATTAGTGAGCTTCAAGCCATGGCCTATTTTGAGCCCGATGCTTTTGTTGAACTGGCCGATATTGCCAAAGCCGCTCAGATCAAAAATTTGGGTCTACGCGGACTAACCGCCATTCTCTTTGATTTCCGGATTTCAAAAAAAGAACAAGTTTCTAACTGGGCACGTAAAGACCTCACCCAATCGCAGCAAATCTATGCCGCCACCGATGCCTGGCTTGGCCGGAAAATTTATAAGCACTTCAATTTGGAAGATGTTATCTAGCGTAAAATGGATTCTGAGAAACAACCCAAACTGAGTATTGCAATCCCGCTCTACAACGCTGAAGCGTATATCCGCGAAACCATTGACTCCATCCTGACACAAACCTTCACCGACTTTGAATTGATCATTATTGATGATCAATCCACCGACCAGTCCTACCCTATTGCACTATCCTACAATGACCCGCGGATGCATGTGGTACGCAATTCCAAACGATTAGGGTTCTTTGGGAATTGGAATGCCTGCCTAGAAATAATGACAGGAACCTACTCTAAACTCATCCCCCATGATGATCCACTGGAACCAACCTGCCTCGAAAAACAAGTCCATATACTCGACCAATACCCCGAGGTTGAACTCGTGCATTGTGCACGCAAGATTATCGATCCATCAGGAAAGGTACTAACCATTCGGCGCCAAAAGGAAGATGAAGGGATCAAAGAATCGAATACAAGCCTACGGCGTATCGTGCGCTCGGGAACAAACCCCATTGGGGAGCCGGCCGCCGTCATGTTTCGAAACGAAACGATGAAACAAATCGGAGGATTCTCCTCTTTGGATATGTATTCAATCGATATCGAATACTGGTCGCGCCTACTCGCCGCGGGCAAACGCTATTATATCGATCAAGTGCTCTGCTCATTTCGCGTTTGGCCAGGCTCCGCCTCCGTTCAAATTTTTGGTAAGCAATCGCATTCTATGCGTAAATTTTTCCACCAGTTGAGAAAAAAATACCCCGCCACTATTCGCCCAATCGATGTATGGATTGGAACCTTTAAAAGTTTATTCCTCGAAGTGGCGCGCGGCGGATTTTACTTCTTCATGAAGTTGAAAAACAAATGATGCAAGTATTGTAAACTGCCGATCGAATCCGCATTATGAAATACATGAATATCGAGACTGCCCATAAGCGGATATCACTCATCATCCCCTTCCTAAATGAAGAGGAAAATCTTCCATTACTCTACGAGCGCTGTACTCAGGTTTTTCAACCATTAGAAGAAGAACTTGAACTCATATTCATCGACGATGGGAGTACCGATGGAAGCCTTGCATGGGTTATGCAGGCCGCAGAAAAAGACCCCTCGGTTAAATATGTCCAACTCTCCCGAAACTTTGGACACCAGCGTGCCATCACCTCTGGAATGCATCTATGCACCGGCGACGCGGCCGTCATCATCGATGCCGACCTTCAGGATCCGCCCGAAGTGATCGCCGATATGATCGTGAAATGGAAGGAGGGCTTCGAGGTCGTCCACGCCGTTCGCTCCAGTCGCAAAGGCGAATCTGGACTTAAAAAATTTCTAGCGCACATTTTCTACCGACTCCTCAGTAAAATGACCGAGGTCGATATGGTTGTTGATGCGGGCGACTTCCGTATGCTCGATCGCAAAGCGCTCGATGCACTCAACGCGATGCCCGAGCAACATCGCTATATGCGCGGCCTCGCCTCGTGGATCGGTTTCAGCCAAACCACCGTCGAATACGAACGCGATGCCCGCCATGCCGGCATCACCAAATACCCGCTCATCAAATCGATTGCACTAGCGCTCAACGCCATCACCTCATTCAGTGGCACACCCTTGCGCTTTATCTTTTATCTCGGCACCGTGCTCTGTACTCTATCCGTCGGCATTGGCATCTATCTGTTCATTGTTTGGACCTTTATTCAAACCTCACCCGACCACGCCGGAACGACCTACCTCACCTTGGCCATCTTCTTTGTCAGCGGTCTACAGATGCTCTGCATGGGAATCCTTGGCCAATACCTCCGCCGCGTCTTCGACGAAATCAAAAATCGCCCGCTGTATCTGATTAAGAACACCAACCTTGAGGGAGGCGAACAATGAAAGTGGTCGCCATCATTCCCGCTCGCGGAGGTTCAAAGGGCATTCCCCACAAAAATGTCTATCCATTCAACGGGAAACCATTGATCTGCTGGAACATTGAAGCGGCAATCGGTGCCGCGCTCGTGGATCAGGTTATTGTCTCGACCGACGACGCCGAAATTGCAGAGGTGTCCCGTACGGCTGGAGCAACTGTAATTATGCGCCCAGACGACATCAGTACGGATATCGCTTCCTCAGAAGACGCGCTTATCCATGCACTGGAAAACCTTGGCGAACGGCCGGAGCTTACCGTTTTTCTACAATGCACTTCGCCACTAACCCAAAGTAAAGATATCGACGACTGCATCCAAAAACTGCTCGATTCCAATGCCGACAGCGCCTTCACCGCCACGGAATCGCATCGATTCCTCTGGAAAAATACCGAAGCGGCAACTGGCGTGAACCATAATGGAGCAGAGCGCAAGCGCCGACAGGATCTCGAAAAGGAATATGCGGAAAATGGTGCGGTCTATGCGATGCGTACCGAAGGCTTCCTTCGCGGCCGCCACCGCTTTTTTGGAAAGACCGTCATTTCCGAAATGCCCTCCACTCGCTCATGGGAAATTGACTCGCTTGAAGATGTTCACGTTGCCGAAGCACTCTCTGAACCATGGCAGGCCGAACCCTTTCAACTGCCGAAAACTATTGAAGCCATCGTATTTGATTTCGATGGTGTGATGACCGACAACACCGTTTATGTTTCTGAAGACGGAAAGGAAAGCGTGCGATGCAGCCGGGGCGACGGTTGGGGCATTAACCGCATGCAAAAAGCTGGCATCAAAATGGCTGTCATGTCGACAGAAATGAACGATGTGGTCCAAGTGCGGTGCGAAAAGCTCAAAATCGAATGCTTCCACCAATTGGGTAACAGCAAGGCTGAACGCTTTAAAACATGGTGTGCAGAAAACAATCTAAAGAGGAGTAATGTCGTTTATATTGGAAACGATGAAAATGACATCGACTGCCTGTTAAGCGCCGGAGCCGGAGTTGTTCCAGCCGATGCACACGATTCCGCCAAACAGGTTGCCGATCTAGTGTTGGCATTGAATGGCGGGTGCGGTGCCGTACGTGAACTGTGCGACATGATTTTAGAAAAGATAAAGGATTAGAGAATGAAGCCACCCAAAGTCATTGCCGAGATCGGCTGTAACCACAAAGGCAACATGGAAATTGCACGCGAGCTGATCATGACCGCCGCCATGTTCTGCAAAGCCGATGTCGTCAAATTCCAGAAACGCTGTTCAAAAGAGCTCCTGACCAAGGAGCAATACAACGCCCCCCACCCCAATCCGATGCATGCCTATGGCAAAACCTACGGCGCACACCGCGAATTCCTTGAATTTGATCTCGACCAACATCGGCAACTCGCAAAATGGTGCGAAGAATTTGGCATCGAATACAGTACCTCCGTCTGGGATGTCACATCGGCCAAGGAAATCACGGAACTCCAACCTGGGCTGATTAAAATTCCTTCTGCCTGCAACCTGCACTGGGAAATGCTCGACTATCTCTGTAAAAATTTTGGTGGTGAAATCCACCTTTCGCTTGGAATGACCACCCATGCCGAAGAGGACCAGATCGTGGAGTTTTTCCTGTCTGCGGACCGTGCAAAGGATCTAGTGCTCTACAGTTGCACCTCCGGCTATCCCGTCGCCTTCGAGGATATCTGCCTGCTCGAAATCACCCGCCTTAAGGAAAAATTCGATGGCACCGTCAAGGCCATCGGGTTTTCCGGCCACCACCTCGGCATCGCCGCCGATGTTGCCGCCATGACCCTCGGCGCGGAATGGGTCGAGCGCCACTTCACGCTCGACCGCACCGGGAAAGGCACCGACCACTCCGCCTCGCTCGAACCCGACGGCATGCGCAAGCTCGCTCGCGACCTGCGCAACGTCCACAAAGCGCTGACCTACAAACAAACCGAAGTACTCGATGTGGAACAAGTCCAGCGCGATAAATTAAAATTTCGCACCACCTAGCGTTGGACTATCTAAATGCTAAGCAATCGAAGCCTCTGGCGCATATCCACCAAAACAAACCCCGAAACAACCAACGACTACAGAGCATGCACGATCTACCTTCGCCACCTTGAAAAAAAGGTAATTGCCCACAAACTACTCCACCTTGCATCATGGAGTCTTGATAAGGTTCGCCGATTGCTCCCCAACTAATCTGAACCCATGAAACATTTAATCAATCTCGTTTTAAATCGCGCCTACTGGATAAAACAGCACGCCAGTTTCACGCTTTTCCCTAACCGTATTAACCAAGAAGTTCCCGTAATTCTGGATAAAACCAAGCCTGCGACCGGGAAACAGATCGGCCATGTGGCGATGTACACCGATGGCAATGCGGGTGATACGCTACTGCCC
>JAOZSZ010000292.1 GCA_029939385.1 Pontiella sp.
ATCTGTCACAAAGACCATAAAACACATCTGGTTCAGTGTAAGCGATGGAAGAAGGAGAAACCGATCCGGGAAAATGCAATTGCTCAGCTGTATGGAACGGCATTCCGCTATGCGCTCGAAACCAACGTGCTCTTCTTGGAGAGCATCGTTCCCGTATTGATAACCACGTCGACTCTCTCCCCGGAAGCCAAACAGTTTGCTCAATTGCTGAAAGTCCGCACCAAAGAGATCCATTCCATGAAGCCGCACCCGAAAATAAAATGCAATATTAGGGCGAATGGGGAAAAGATTTACCACCTTCCGATGGATCAGCAGTACTACTCGGTGAAAGCTTCCTCGCCGGATATCATGAAATGCTTTTCCTGCGAAGAAGCGGAGTCGCATGGTTTCCGGCGGGCATATAAGTGGCATGGTGATAAATTGGGAAGTGTTTTTTTGATTGTTAAAATTTAGGTGTGGTCTCCACGTCTGGCCGATAAGCTAGACTTTTTACACCACATAAAAGGAGACCACACAATGGATAACATATCATTTACCAAACGCCTCGCTCAAGCTGAGGATGCCGAGATCGGAGAGGCTTTTAATTCCTTCATGCACACCGCCGCTCGAACAGCCTTAACAGCGGTTCTTTTTGAAGAGGTAGAGTCTCTCTGCGGACAGGCCTATCATCCGAACGAAGAGGGGGATTGCAAACGAGCAGGCTCAGCCCCGGGACGCTATTTCTTTGGTAGCGACGAGATTCCCGTCTCACGTCCGCGCGTCAGGCGTCATAAGAATGGGAAGAGCGAAGAGGTCAAGCTCAATAGCTATCAGGCGGCCCAGAGCCGCGACTCCTTACACGATGCCATGCTGAGGGCCTTTTCAGCCGGGGTGTCGTCGCGCGATCAAAAACGAATGTTTAATAACGCATCGGGGACGAGTCATGGTGAAGTGAGTCGTTTGTGGG
This sequence comes from Pontiella sp., assembly GCA_029939385.1. Taxonomy (GTDB): domain Bacteria; phylum Verrucomicrobiota; class Kiritimatiellia; order Kiritimatiellales; family Pontiellaceae; genus Pontiella. Next base: position 947 of record JAOZSZ010000292.1, read on the forward strand.
AACGCGAAGGATTACGTTGCATCGAAGAACTACGGGGACGGGATTTAAGCCAGACAGACTATGTTGCACTGATGCTTGATGGCATTGGGCTCGGTAACGACCTTTGCGCTATTGCGGCACTTGGCATTACGGTTGATGGCGACAAGCACATCCTCGATTTTCAGATTGGGGCCTCGGAAAATCTGGAGGCCTGCACGGATCTATTGAGCCGGATCACAGAGCGAGGATTCAAGCCCCGCCGCCGTTTGCTCGCCATCACGGATGGGTCTAAGGCGCTACGCAAAGGCGTGCGTAAGCATTGGCCGGATGCCATCATCCAGCGTTGCCTGATTCATAAGGCCCGCAATGTCAAAGGATATCTCTCGCGCCGCCACCATGGCGAAGTGGATCGACTCTTCACTCGTCTACGCAAAGCGGAAGGGCTGGAGGCAGCGGAGGAGTGCCTGAAGCAACTGCGCGACTTCCTGCAAGGCAAGAACGCTCAGGCTCTTGCCAGCCTCGAAGAAGCCGGGGATGAACTCTTGGCAGTTCATCGTCTGGGCGCACCGAGCACCCTGAACAAAACCCTTCTCAACACCAATTGTATCGAGAACTCATTCAGGAACGTCCGAGCTAAAATCCGACGCGTAACTCGCTGGAGAGCTGAAACGCAAATGGCCTCGAAGTGGATGGCCTATGCCTTGCTTGAGGCTGAGCGTGGATTTAGAAAAATAAACAGCTACAAGGATGTGGTAAAGCTCGCCTCAATCTTGGAAAGTTTTTCTCCCCCTCCTCCGGAGGAGGGGGAGAAGGCTTCGCCTTCTTCTTCTACCCTTGACCCCGAACTAGCTACCGAGTACAAATCTTAACCAGTTAAACGGAGGCTACACTCCCAGTTTTAACAATCAGAAATACATCCCC
>JAOZSZ010000094.1:0-5787 GCA_029939385.1 Pontiella sp.
ATTTTAACAGATTGAAAATCAAAGAACTAAGGATTTAATATGTCGAGTACGACAGGAATGCTATTCGCGGTATCTACCTATGGAGAATCACACGGGAAAGCCGTTGGAGCGATTATAGATGGTTGTCCTGCTAATGTGCAGTTAAGCGAAGCCGATATTCAACCGCAACTCTCCCGCCGCCGGCCGGGTCAGAGCGATATGACCACTCCGCGCGATGAAGCCGACCAAGTGATCATTCTTTCGGGAGTTGAAAATGGAAAGACCCTTGGAACGCCTATTGGGCTAATGGTTAATAACCGGGATCAACGCCCCGGGGATTATCAAGAAATGAGTGATGTGCCTCGCCCATCACACGCCGATTTTACCTATCAAATGAAATATGGAAACCGTGCCGCGAGTGGTGGCGGGCGATCGAGTGCTCGCGAAACCATTGGGCGTGTTGCCGCGGGTGCGATTGCTGAAAAGATTCTTAAGGAACGTTTGGGGACAAAGATTACCGCCTGGGTCAGCTCCGTTGGTGAGATCAATGCTCGCGATATGACTCGAGATGGCCTGACTCGTAAGCAGATCGATTCCAATGTGATTCGTTGTCCCGACGAAGCCGTTGCGGATCAAATGATCAAGCTTGTTGCCGCAACTCGTGATCGTAAAGATTCGGTGGGCGGCATTCTAACGTGTGTGATCGAAAATGTTCCAATAGGCCTCGGCGAGCCCATTTTCGATAAAATGGAAGCTAAATTGGCCCAAGCCATGCTTTCAATTCCTGCAACGAAAGGGTTTGAGATCGGTTCTGGGTTTTCGGGTGCACGGATGTTTGGTTCCGATCATAATGACCCATTTGTGCAAAAAGAGGGACGATTGGGAACCACAACCAATTACAGTGGAGGGGTGCAGGGCGGTATTACGAATGGTGAACCTATTGTTTTTCGTGTGGCTTTTAAACCCCCAGCCACCATTGGGATCGCACAGGAAACCGCTACGTTTGCAGGCGAGGCCACGGTGTTAGAAGCCAAAGGCCGCCACGACCCCTGTGTGGTGCCGCGTGCCGTTCCAATTGTTGAAACGACGGCTGCGTTGGTGCTAATGGATTTGTTCCTTCGTCAGAGCTATCGCAATCATTGATTTTTAAGGATTGGGAATGAGCAATGCTCCATATCTTTCTGCCATGTCGCGATCATTTCATGTAATGACCAAGCCGATAGGTCCGTTATGTAACCTCGATTGTAAGTATTGTTTTTATCTTGAGAAGGAAAAGTTATTCCCTGCGGATGAAGACTACAGAATGAGCGACGAGGTGCTTGAAACCTATATCCGTAAATATATCCAAAGTCAGAATACGCCCGAAATTCACTTTACTTGGCAGGGGGGCGAGCCAACCTTAATGGGGCTTGATTTCTTTCGTAAAGGGGTCGCCCTTCAGCGGCAATATGCGGGAGGGCGTCCGGTGCATAATGCGTTCCAGACGAATGGAGTCCTCTTGGATGATGAATGGTGCAAATTCTTTGCTCACGAAAAGTTTCTAGTGGGTTTGAGTCTCGATGGGCCCGAGCACATTCATAATCGCTATCGTATCGACAAGGGGGGCGCGGGGACGTTCGATCAAGTGATGAATGCGCTACGGACATTAAAAAAGTGGAGGGTGGAGTTTAATACGCTCACGTGTGTTACGCGTCAAACCCCGCCCGAAGCCGTAGAAATTTATACCTTCCTCAAAAAGCAGGGAGTGCAGTTTATGCAGTTCATTCCCATTATTGAACGATCAGGGGATCGCGTTGCGCACAGCCTAGGGCTCGATCTGGCCGTGCCTCCGGATTTAAGTCTAAAGAATAATCCAGAACGTATGATGCCGTGGGCGGTTTCATCGGAAGGCTTCGGAGATTTTCTCATCACTATTTTTGATGAGTGGATGAAGGTGGATGTGGGGCAGGTTTTTGTAAATATTTTCGATGTCATGTTGAATGCATGGAGTGGGTTGGAACCGGGACTATGTACCTTTACGCGTTATTGTGGACAGGGAGTGGCCATGGAACATGATGGGAGTATTTATTCATGCGATCATTACGTTTATCCCTCCTATTTCCTTGGAAATATTATGGATATTTCGCTGGAGGAAATGATTTATTCTTCAGCTCAAGTTAAGTTTGGTCAGGATAAATGGGATGCCCTTCCAACGTATTGTCGAGAGTGCGCGTTTCTATTTGCTTGTCATGGAGGATGCCCAAAACATCGTTTTACGAACACCCCCGAGGGCGCATCGGGATTGAATTATTTATGCACGGGCTATAAAAAGTTTTTTAAACACATTGACCCCAAAATGCGTAAAATGGCGGCACTTGTTCAAAAGGGACAGCCTGCCGCGGCTATAATGGAAAAGGATTCTGAAGGCGTGAGCGAGAGTGTGGGGCGTAATGATTGGTGTGCCTGTGGAAGTGGAAAGAAATTTAAAAAATGCTGCGGAAAATAATATAATGAGTGAACCCAAAAAACGTCCCATTCTTGTGAATGGTGAACCGGTGGATGAATCTTTAATTCAACAGGAATTACAACGGCTTACCGAGCGTTATGCTCAAGAAATGAGTCCGCAGGAAATGGAAGAAAATCAAGTAAAGATAGTCTCCGATGCTTGCGAAAATGCGGTTGAACGTCTGTTGCTTATGCAAAAAGCGCGGGAGGTGATCGCGAAGATTCGTCCGGAGGAGATTGAGGCTCGTTTTACGGCGCTTAAAAGTCAGCATGGAGGGGATGAGGAATTTAGAAAGCACTTTAATTTAAAACCTGAGGATGAAGATAAAATTAAGGCCAACCTTGAAGATGGAGTGCGGTTAGAAAAATATTTTGATGAGCTTTGCACAGAAGTCATTCGCCCCGATGAGGCCGATTTGCAAGCGTACTATGATGAGCATAGAGAAGAATTCTTTATTCCAGAAAGCGTCCATGCCGTTCATATTGTTCAGCATCCGTCGACTGAGCGTCCCGTAGAAAAAGTATATGCCGAGTTGCTCAATATCCGCGAACGCTTGAGTGCTGGAGAGGATTTCGATGCGTTGGCGAAAGAATATTCGCATTGTCAGGACGGGGGATATGATTTGGGCTATTTTTCTCGCGGACAGATGGTGCAAGTCTTTGAGGATATTGCATTTGCAATGCCTGTCGGAGAGTATAGCGATATTTTTCAGAGTGAATTTGGTTATCACCTTCTTAAGGTGCTTGATCACAAACCTGAGATTTATCGTGAATTCAAAGAGGTGCGTTACGATATTGAAAGCATGTTGTTCGATGCCGGGAAGAATGATGCGATTGGAGTGATGGCTGATGCGTTACGGACTTCGGCTCATATTCAAAATTTGGAAGTGATGGACGTTTAGCTATGATGGATACTTTTTTACATCTTTCCTTTATTGCTCCCGGTGGCCCTGAAATCCTCGTGGTCATGTTAGTATTACTTATGATGTTTGGTGCAAAAGATGCCCCGCGTATTCTTCGCAAACTGAATGAAATTATGAGTCAGATTCGTAAGGCCGCCGATGGCTTCAAGCGCGAGGTAATGTATGGCGACCTTCATCATGATGCCTCCGAGGAAAGGTTCCGCGAGGTCGATCATAACGAGGAGAATGCTTATGTTGACGACGACGAAGATTTAGTGGATGTCGTTTCTCAGGAGTTAAACGAGGATCTTCCCGAAGACGAGGAGGGTGATGCTCAAAAAACTTAAATCACTCAAGGATAAATTTCACTATGATGATAGTGAGATGCCCTTCCTCGAACATTTGGAAGAATTCCGGAAGGCGGCGATCCGAACGGTGCTCGCCTTGGTGGCGGGGGTATTATTATGCCTCCCATTTGCCGATCATTTGATTGCTATTCTGCGCGCTCCGGCAGAGCCCTATATTGAGAAGGGAATAGAAGAATTCTTTCAGGACGCCTCCCTGACTTTATTAATTCCTGAAGAGGCGTTGAATGAGACTGCGCTGATCCAGGGGGCCGGCGGAACCAACTATTATAATGTAAAAGCGGAGTGGGTTGCTCCGGTATCTAAAAAATCGACATCAGGAGTGATTCGACTTCAGTTTTCTGAGCCGGCGGCCGCCATTAAAATGTGGTTAACCGTCTCCTTTTTTGGGGGGCTTTTACTGAGTCTTCCCGCGTTGGTATTCATCATCGGTTCGTTTATTATGCCGGGAGTCCGCAATATTGAACGGAAGGTGATTAGCCGTATCGCCATCTTTTCGGGCGGTCTATTTTTTGCTGGAATTGCCATGGGGTATAAAATCACTTTACCGTTAGCCTTGGGACTCATGCTTAAAATTGGCGGCTCGTTGGGTGGCGAATCGATCTGGTTCTATAATAAATATATTGCTTTTGCTCTTCAGTTATTACTCGGGTTCGGAATTGCTTTTCAGTTGCCTGTCGTGATCCTGATTATGGGGAAGATGGGACTGGTTAACTCCACTCAACTTCGTGAAAAACGACGCCATATGATTGTGGGGCTATTGATTTTGGCAATGCTTTTGACTCCGCCTGATGTTATGACTCAGATGTTGATGGCGGCTCCCTTGATTTTGCTTTATGAGTTTTGTATCTGGTTCCTTCACTTTAGTGGAAATCGTGCAAGTCCGCCGATGAAGGAAGAAACGGATGCTGAAGAGAAATTAAAAAATCTAAACGAGGAGTAGAATGATGCATACATTAGGATTCATGGGGATGCCGGGACAGATGGAAATTATCCTGATTATTTTTATTATTTTATTATTATTTGGTGCAAAGAAGTTGCCGGAGCTGTCGCGTTCGCTAGGTAAAAGCTTGGGGGAATTTAAGAAGGGGCAAAAAGAGGGCACCGAGCCCGATCGGGACGACGAAGAGGATCAAAAGGAAATCGAATCGTCTGATGAGGCTGAAAAAAGCGAGTAGATTATGGATGAACGCCGACAGCATATTGAACTGACGCCAGAGGAAGATCGTGAAAACACGCGGGCGGTGATTGCACATGTCATTCCGTTTGCCATTTGGTTAACTTTAATGGTGTGGCTTGGAGATCCCTCGGGGTGGAAATATGCCGCGCGTTCATTTGCGGGTCTCGGATTGATGCTTATATTCCGCCCCTGGCGTTGGTATCCGCGTCTTCAACTAAAAAATATTCTTCCGGCATTGGGCGTTGGTGTTCTTATCTTTTTTGTTTGGGTTGGTTTTGAAACCCCTTGGATGGCTGAAAATGTTCCGCTCGTAACAGAATGGTATGACCGCCTTTTTGTGGATCTCATCTCCCCCTTTAAATTACGTGAACTTCATGATATCGGAACTGGGGTGATGGCCCCTTACGAGGTAATCGAAGAGGGTGTAAATGCAGGCCGACATGTTTATGATCCAAAAACAACGGGGTGGTTAAACTTTGGGATACATATGCTGGGTACTTCCGTCATCATTGCGATGATTGAAGAATTTTTCTTTCGGGGATTTCTTTATCGCTGGATGCTTGGAAGTCCCTTTTTTAAAATAGATGCCGGCAAATTGCATTGGCCCATGTTATTGGTGATTTCTTGTTTCTTTGGAATCGAACATTTTGAATGGATGGCGGGGATCATCTGCGGTATCGCATTTGGTTTGCTCTATATTAAAACGCAAGATATCTGGGCCACGATCATCGCCCACGGAACCACAAACTTTTTGCTGGGACTCTATGTGATCAAGTATAATGCCTATCAGTTTTGGTAATCTATCGGGTAGGGGAGGCGATGGCTGGAACCTTCGGATCTTTTCCTTCTAAAAACCGCTTGCAAAGGGTGGGGGGCT
>JAOZSZ010000094.1:5797-6064 GCA_029939385.1 Pontiella sp.
CTTGATTTTAGTTTGGAAAGGTGGCTGAGCGGCTTAAGGCGCTGGACTGCTAATCCGGTGTGGGACTTGTCTCACCGAGGGTTCGAATCCCTCCCTTTCCGCCATTCTTTCAGAAAAGCCCTGTATTTACAGGGCTTTTCTGTTTTCTGGGGAGAGCAATTTCTTTGCTTTTCGCTCTTTTTTAACGCCCCGTGGGGTTCCTTTGAAAGGAGGAATCGGGAAACACTCATCTCAGGATAGAAGGATCCCTTTTTCTGTGGGAATGGC
>JAOZSZ010000293.1 GCA_029939385.1 Pontiella sp.
CCCTATTTCTCCTATTCTGCCGTGGTGGGGGTGGGCGACGATCCTGCCTTTATTCGCAATGCATTCTTCGACTATATCGATGACATTCGCATTCGCCCGCTACGTTTGCAGGTGCAGTTCAATACCTGGTTTGACTTTGGTAACAGGATCTCCAAGGAAACATTTGATGGGTCGGTCAAGATGATCCATGGAGAGCTGGTTACAAAGCGTGGATGCCGCCCACTTGATGCGTATGTGATCGATGACGGCTGGCAGGAGCGCGAACAAAGCTTGCCGCTATGGGAAGTGAATAATAAATTTGATTCAGACTTTGCCTCCAGCCGGGCGGTGATGGATAAGGCGGAGTCCTCGCTGGGGCTTTGGTTGAGTCCGGGCTGCTTTTTTGGAGCAAAAGGCATGGTGCCGAAACTTCGTGAGGATGGCTTCGAGGCCTTGGAGTTGTCGATGTCGATGTGTGGCTCAAAATATATGCAAGTGCTCGAAAAGCGGATCTTGGAACTGGTTGATCAAGAGGTTCAATACTTTAAGTTCGATGGCCTATTTGGCCATCTAGGTATTCGTGATTTTGAACTGCAAGGCCGTGACTGCCCCGCCATGCCACAGTTGGACGTGGCCGATCTTTCGCCCAACGACCAGACGCTAAATAACTCGAAATACGACGAGCTAAAAACCTACTACCTCGTTGCGGGCACCGAACGTCTGATCGAGATGTTCACCAAGATGGCGAAGCGGAACCCTGAGATCTTTATTGCCATAACCAATGGAGCCTATCTGAGCCCGTGGTGGTTGCAGCACATCGACGTGGTCTGGATGATTAACGCTGGTGATGCTTCCGGTGGGTCGGATCGTACGAGCGAACTGGTCTATCGTGATGGCCGGTATTACCAAATCTGGATTAAGGAAAATACACAATTCCCGATGAGTGCCATCTTCAACCACGAGCCGAAGAAAAAGAGAAATAATGGGGAGACACCGAAGACCTTCCGTGACTATCTTTTCATGAATCTTTCTCGCGGAACGGGTTTCGTTGAACTCTACATCAAGCCCTCTATCCTTTCTAAATCCGATTGGGATATCTTGGCCGAAGGGCTGAAGTGGACCTACGATGCCTTCCCATCCTTCCCTCAGGTACGCATGCACGGCGGTAACCCCGTTAAAAACGAGGTCTACGGCTACAGTGCATGGAATGCGACGCAGGGATACATCTCGATGCATAATCCTTCCGATCAGCCGCAAAAGTATACTTTTACCCTCGACCGCGCCTTGGGACTGACGTCTCTAAACGGAACCTACAAGGTATCGTCGCCGCTCGATGGAAGTACCGAAGGCTTGGCCAAAACCTATGCCTATGGCGACACCATCACGATCGACCTTAAACCCAAAGAGATTCGCCTGATCGATTTTAAGAAATAGCGATTATGATAGTGGGCTACTTAAGTGAAAGGCGGGGACCCCGCTTAAGCGGTTCTATGAACGATTGAACAATAGGCGCTGTCCTCGGACGGCGTCGTTTATCTGACCGTCGGCGTAGGCGATTTGACCGTTGACGATCGTCGTGGTGATAGAGGATTTGAAGGTGACGCCTTCGAAGGGTGACCATCCGCATTTGTATTCAATATTTTCTTTAGAGACGGTGTGCGGTGTCTGAGTATCGATGAGGGTGAGGTCAGCCCAGTAGCCTTCGCGGATGAAACCGCGGTCCATACATTGGAAAATACGCGCGGGATTGTGTGCGGTTTTTTCGGCGACGGTTTCGATCGGCAGGAATTCTAAAAGCGAAATCAGCGCACTTTGAATCACAGGCAGGCCAGAGGGCGCGGAGCCGTAGGGGTTTTGCTTTT
>JAOZSZ010000095.1 GCA_029939385.1 Pontiella sp.
CGCAAATATTCGGACCCAATGATTTCGGGCTCGGTTGCGCCGGGTCGCTGCCACCATAGCGTAACATGGTCCCCTCCACCGCCTTCCTTGAACAGCAACTCCACATAGCAGGTCTGGTTGCTCGTCAACGTCACCGCTTCAGAAGCGTGCACCCGCCCGTTCGAAAGTTGCCGATAACGGGTCCAACCCGCGAGATCCAGAATCTGCTTCCGCTGGTAGGGGCTTGGGGTCTCGCTCAGCCACAGCTCGGCGGTGTCGTCGCCCGTCAGGAAAAAGGTGTAGTCCCCATCGGTCGGGACCGTGATGGTTCCGCGGATCCGCAGCCCGTACGAGCCTCCCTTGTTCTTGGCATATTCAGACGTGGAGATCCATGTGCGTTCGTCCGGCTCTCCGCCAAAGCGGTCGGATTCCAGCAGATCCGAAACCTGGTTACCGGAAATATTATTCCAGCGCTCTACTTGCAAGGCGCCGGGAATACCGCCTTCCTTCCATGCGGGAACCGTCGGATCGCTTCCAAATATATTGACCTCTTCGCCATCGGAAAACCCGTCGCCGTCCGTATCTGGATCAGTCGGAAGAGTGTGGGTAATGATGACCTCGACATAATCCGATAAGTCGTCTGCGTCAAAGTCGGGATTGGTATCGAGCGTTCCACTTTGGATCTCCTGATCCACGTCGAGGCCATCGGCATCGGCATCCACATACAGCGTGGTGATCCAAACCTTGTAGGGCTCTGAATCCGCATGGGCCTCGATCGTGACCCGCGAGGCGGTCGGATAGTCGGCCAACGGAAGGGCGTAGCGGCACAAGACCTGCTCTCCGGAATCTCCAGTGAGGTCCCCGAAGAGGTTCGTCGCCACAATATTCCCGTTCACATCTGCCAGATCCACATAGACCCAGCTGTTCAAAGCATCCTGGTGAAGCAGGTTCAGCACAATATCTTCGGTCAATAACGTGCGGTCTAGATCCATGTAGACCGAACCCTGAGCATTCGAAGCAACCAGCCAACACGCCCCGTTTGTCCAAACTCCACCGCTCTTGCCCGCACCCAGCCACCAATCCGGCCCCGTATAGGCATATTCATCGCCCACCGTAAAATCGGGATGCCCCCAAGTGATCACCGCGCGGCTCAGCGGATTATCGTCCACACCATCATTAAATCCATCTGCATCGGTATCGGATGCGTAAGGATCCGTCCAAATCAAGGACTCTGTAATATTTGTAAGCGTATCCGAATCATAATTCTCCAGCGCATCCGCGGAATTGGTTGGATTGAGTCCAAAAAAATCTTCATACAGGTCGCTCATACCGTCGTTATCGGTGTCCACCGCGAAGGCAAAACCAATCCCAAAAACGAGGGCAATAATGAATACAAACTGGAAAAACTTTATTTTAAGTAGGGCAATCTTTGACATGCGACTTCTCCTTTTATAGAAGCCCTGTTTACCCCCCTCCTTAAACTTAATCAAAAGTTATTTATATTTTATTTTAGTGTTTTTTACTACAGAACAATAAAGATTGAGTCACGAGCGGGGTGTTTTTATTTTAATTGTAACCCGCCGCTTCGACCCGTCTGATCAAGGCATCCAGCCTCCGCCGCGTTCGCCGGGCTCACATAAGCTATTCACACCGCCATGCTTGTCACGTGTTTAGTAGCAAATTCAGCACTTTTAACAAAAAACCACAATATGTTGTGGTAATCCCTTGACGGAAGATACTCTGGTTGCCTACCTTCCTTCCCTGTTTAAAGCTAATATTGGGTTGGATTTTGGTCAAAATACACAAAGAAGGGGAGATAACATGTCAGGGAAAAAAGGGCATATAAATACTGCATTTGATGGGTTCAAAAAGCGCTCAGGACTTATCGTTCCGTTTCGCTGGCAAAAAATTGAACTCGCCATTGATCGCGCTGTCGACGAAGTCGCCCGAAAACACCACGTTCCCAAAAACGAAGGGCTGGCCTCGAAAGTCTCTCGCCAGGTACTACAACAACTGAGCGCCCCTCAAAACGAATTCTTTGTTCATCCTGACGAAGACAATAAACGTATTCCCCAAATTGAAGACGTACAGGATCTGGTTGAAATCCTATTGGCTGAAAACGGAGAAACACTGACCGTTGCCGCGTATAAGCGTTATCGAAAACAGCGCGAAATGGCGCGTCGAAACATTCGTGTTCGGGGGAATGATACTGATCAAAAAGTTGACGTAACCGATGCCAGCCTTTTGCTCGTTGAATCCTCAACCAACAGTGTAAATCTCCCATGGGATCGCAAGCGTATCGTTAAACAAATCCTCGACAAAACCGACCTCTCCGTCGAATTAGCAATCAACATTGCGAAAAGTGTCGAAAATAGAATTATTGCCAGCGATATGGCCATCGTCAACACCTCCCTTATTCGTGAATTAGTAAATAACGAACTGATGGAGCGTGGATTCTCTCACCAACTTCGCGACCTCTCCCTCTACCGCATTTCCAAAGATTTTCTCGAAAGTCTAATGTTCACTAAATCAACTGAAAATTCGAATATTGTGAACAACAATCCTGAAGCCGTAAACATGGGAATCGCCGAACTCGTTCTTAAACAATGGGCGCTCGAAACCATCTTCAGCCCCGAGGTTAAACGCGCACACGACACGGGCGCGGTTCATATTCACGACCTCGGCTACCCCACCCGAGTCTATTGCTCATCGCACTCCATCGAATACATCAAGAAATACGGATTGACCGGACTCATCAACCTCAATACCGAATCCCATCCTGCTCGTTCGGCCTCTGTCCTGACAGGCCATCTCAATACCTTCCTCGCCTCGATGCAGGCCAATTATGCCGGTGCACTCGGCATTGCCTATATCAATATTCTCTACGCCCCGCTACTGGTTGGGATGAATGAAAAAGAGCTCAAGCAAGTGGCTCAGGAGTTAATTTTTAACGGATCACAAAATGCTTTCTCACGCGGAGGGCAAACCCTATTTTTGGATTTCAATATCCATACGGGAGTCCCCAGTTATCTCAAAAAAGTGCCCGCCATCGGCCCGGGCGGTCACTATCAACTCCGCCTTAAAGATGGCTCCATCGTCGAGCTCGATGAAGAGCTTCGCGATGAGTTAGATGGAAGCGGATACCGCATGATGGACCTCTACTATAATGATCCAGAGGAGGGAAAACGTCTGGTCCTTCGCGAACTTCCCGACGCTCAAGAAGGCCTGATCTTCGACGCTTCTGTACACGCTAATCTCGAAGAACGTGGCGAACAGGTCGTGACCTATAAAGACTACACCCAAGAAGCGCAAGACTTCTGCCGCGCCCTGCTCCAAGTCTTTGGCGAAGGCGATGCCAACGGACGTATCTTCGAATTCCCTAAGTGCGACTTTCACGTCTCTGATGAAACCTTTGAGGATCCATCACAATTTGCGATCTATCAAGAAGCCTGCGAACTGGCCAGCAAAAATGGATCAACCTACTTCATCTTCGACCGCGACGAAGTTACCCTCTCTGCTTGTTGCCGTTTACGCACAACCATCTCCGACAATCGGATGCTCCAACACCCTGAATGTATGCGTTTTTGTGGGTTCCAGAATGTCACCATCAATATTCCGCAAGCCTCTTATCGTGCGGCTCGAACGGGTGGCGATATTCTCAAAAACTTCTACAATGAAATCGATCGCACTATGGAAATTGCTATTGATGCTCATTTACAGAAAAAGGTGAAGGCGGCTGAAATGATGAGTGGTCCGGGGCATCCCCTCTGGCAAATTGGCAAAATTTCAAACGATGGAAAGCCCTATGTCGACCTTGATGACTGCACCTATATTCTTGGCCTTATTGGCGTGAACGATGCCGTCAAATTCCTGATTGGCCAAGAACTCCACGACACGAAAGAAGCCCAGCGCCTCGGCCTCAAGATTGTCGCGCATATGTATACCAAAGCGAAGAAGCTGGCGAAAAAGCATAACCTCAAATTCACACTAGAGGAATCCCCCGCCGAATCCGCCGCCCGTCGCCTTGCTAAATCCGACCTAATTTATTTTCCAGAAGAGTCGGGGGAAATTGTTAAGGGGCCAGCGGATGCAGAATACTACACCAACTCCATTCATCTTGCTGCCGAGGCTGATGTTTCGATGGTTGACCGCATCATCGAACAGTCCAAGTATCATAGCATGATCGAGTCCGGCGCCATCACCCATTGCTTTGTCGGTGAGGAGCGCCCCGATGCCGACTCTATCGCACATTTAATGACTGAAGTATTCCATCGCACGCAATCCGCACAGGTTTGTATATCCCCCGAGTTCACCTTCTGCGAAAACTGTAACCACCAGAGTCGCGGCCTTCTCGAATCCTGTCCTGAATGCGGATCGACCGAGGTCGTTGGCGAAACCCGAGTGGTTGGCTACTTTAGCAAAGTCCAAAACTGGAACAAATCGAAGCGCTATGGCGAGCTACTGGCCCGCCATGCGGGGAAATATAATATCACTACGGCCGAAGGCGAAGAACAAGCCTTAGTAACCGCAGAGGGAGAAGAGCGATAATGGCTGCTAAATATCAAATTAAAGTATTCGGAAAAGAAGGCTGCGACAAATGCCACACTCTCAATCAGCGACTCGATAAGTTGCTAACCCAAGAAGACTATAGCGCCTTTGATAAAATTTATTGTGATATTGAAACCCTTGACGGTCTTGTGGCTTTTGCTGAGGCCGAATGCATCAATCCTTCACGTATCCCCGCTATGCTCATTACCCAATGGGATGAGGCCGCCCATGAGTTTATGCCCATGAGCACCCAGCAACCCGGCGCAAAAGATTCCATCTGTAAAAAGGCAAAACTCTATCAATATATGGGGCTACAGACCGACTATTCCGATATCGGCAAAGGACTCATTACGCCCAAAATGATCCAACACATACTGGCCGAAGCTACGGCATAAATCTCCATCGATGTCTCCGTCCAGCTCCATCTATGCCTATCTCGAAAAGCCCTCGATGGTGGATTATCCAAAACACTTTGCCGCCGTCTTTTTCATTAGCGGTTGCGGCTTCACGTGTGGATTTTGTCATAACGCTACGTTGATGGGGAAAAAGCAGGCGGGGCTCTCTTGGGGGAAATTAGAAGCTGCCTGTACCCAGTTTAAAAAAGAGTGGGTCAATGGCGTTGTCATTACCGGCGGAGAGCCCACGAGCGCGAACGATCTCCCAGAACTCATTCACTTCTTTAAGGAGCGTTTCGGCTTTTCGGTTAAACTCGACACCAATGGTTCCAATCCAGAACGCCTCGCCGAATGCCTTCCACTCGTTGACTATGTGGCGATGGATGTTAAATGTGGATTTTCTGCCTATCCTGCAGTAACAGGATTTCAAGATATTGATAAAATTCAACAATCCATTGATCTCATCCGCACTCAGGCCAAGAACTATGAGTTTCGCACAACCATCATTGAAACCGTTCATACTCATGAACAAATGAAAGAAGTTCGAGAAATGGTTAAAGGATCCAAACGCTACGCCCTACAAGCTTTCATTCCGCGCGACGAACTTCCCGAAGAACAATACCGTACTATCCCCCGCACCACATCGGCCCGTCTTCACGAGTTAGAAGCTCTCATGGCGGGCTGTGCCGAAGAAATCCTTATTCGCGGGGCATAGACATCCCCGAGGTCTGAACACAAAAAAGCCCGGCATTAACCGGGCTTTCGTTCATTAAAATCAGGCGGTATTATTGATCACTCATCTGATGTAAAAGTTCCATTGCTGCCTCAGCATCGGACAATGAAGGGTCCATGGTGCTTTGAGTTGTTTCACCATTTAATGCTTTCATATTGTTATTAAATTGGTCGAAACGTCCCTTTAGCGTCTCATATTCTTCCTTCAGCTCAGCCAACTCGGCCTCAAGTTCGATCGCCATATCTTGTGAAGCCACCATGGCAGATTTTGAAGAAACAACTTCGCTTTCAAGAGAAGCCACTTTCACTTTCTCATCGGCCAAAGCGCTTGCGGTTTTTGCTTCGCT
>JAOZSZ010000096.1 GCA_029939385.1 Pontiella sp.
GCCAAAACCTGTCGTCTTCAAACGAAGGCTATGTTCAATACCTGAACTCACATACTACAACAGAAAGGATTAATCGCCTCGGTTTAGAAGACGGTATTATTGGAATTCATCCTTGGGATGACGGATCACTCAAGCTGGCCGTCGAAGCGGCTTTCGACATAGTGGCAGAGGAAACTGCAGTTTCAAATGCGGTTCTGTGGTCTCAGCGAGGAAATTCGAATCAAAACATAAATCCTGACAATGACCTTCAATCACGTTCCTCGAAGCTATGGATGGAAATACTTGAACTCCTTAATCCAAGATTGGTGATTTGCAGTGGCAATATTGCAAATTTAGTCATTGCCAACACTCGATGGGGCGGCAATATAATTAAATTGCGGCTGCCCTCCAAAACGGCGATGTCCCGAGTATCAGGCATGTTTGACGAAAATGATTTACTCCGACGTTATCCCGAGGTGAAAACAGTATTGGATCTCCATCCTGAATGGGCGAGCGGTGGCTATAGGAAAAATAAGATATTCTTTGCATGCCATGCCGTGAGCACAAATACTAGCTGTATGAAGTCGCGAATGCCTACATCGAAGGAAATCGAGGAGCTGATCTCTTTTCTTCCGAAACTGTATGCTGATGGGCTTGCTCCCATCAAAAAATGGAACGGTGGAACCAAAGGATGTGATGGAGTCATTACCATGCCTTGGCCAGAATACAACAAGGTTGTCGATGCATTTTACCAAGTCGCCTCCAATGAATGCTGGAGCGACTATGACTATAGCCCAGAAGAAGCGGGGCGGATGCTTGAAGACGACGATATGACCAAAAATTCCGATCTTGCCCAGATCAAAACCATGCTGACCTACTGTGTTCGCGGAGAACATTTTTGTGATGGGCATTGGGGTGCAATGATTGAGGGTGGGCAGATTCGCCGATTGCTTCAGCGACTTGCTGAAATCGAATCAAAAAATGCATAATAAGCCATGAACTAGAACTCTGAACTTTAAACAAAGGATTCAAAAATGAACGATTTACCCCCTTGTCCAAAATGTAATTCTGAATACACGTATCCCGATCATGATCATTTCATCTGTCCTGACTGCGGATATGAATGGAATCAAGGCGCGACCAAAACTAGCGCCACACCCCCTGAAGAGATGGTGACAGATGCCCATGGAAATAAACTTCAGGACGGCGACTCGATCACCATAATTAAAGATCTAAAGGTTAAGGGAGCATCGCAATCGCTCAAGGTTGGAACCAAGGTTAAGAATATTCGATTGGTCGAGGGCGATCACAATATTGACTGCAAAATTTCTGGGTTCGGTGCGATGAAGCTCAAATCCGAATTCGTGAAGAAGGCCTAACTTAAGTTTCAACCTCAAATAAGTGCCTTGACCAAAGGCTGCATTCTATTTTTCAATTTCTAATTCGAGAAGGGCTTCGGGCGCCGCTTTGCGCGGTTTCCCCCCTAGGAGCAGGACGACTCTTTCCTGTACTTGCTCAAGCTCATCAAGCTTGAGCTCGGGATCAATGATCATAAAGCTTTCACCTGTTTTTTTATGCTCATAGATGCGTAACTTCCGCAGGTCTTCTGTCTTTTGGGTGTCGCGTTCAACGAGGATTTTCTTGCGTTCAAGCATGACTGTAAGAATAAAGATGGCACTGAGGTCTTCTTCATCTTCCTTGGCCATTAGCTTTCGAAGAAGAGACTCTACATTCTCCTTCTTTACGACTTCTTCAACGGGTGGAGGAATAATAAAAACCGTTTTCCAGGTACTTAGAGCAGGGTGTTCTTTTTTTGAGCATTGCTCGCAAAAGTCCTGCCGTGTGTATTCCCCTTCATCAAAGAATAAATAGGAGAAAAGCTCCTGATTGTGTTGAAACTTCTCTTCACAGCCATCGCATGCCTTGGCACATTTCTTTACATGCCAATTGTCTATGTTTTCGCGGCCCATATGAAGAACTCCTTCGGGGTGGTGTACGGGAGTGATGGGTATGGGGAATATCGTTAACACCTCGACACCCTGCCCCCCGTTACTCCCTTACTCAGCCCCTTCCTTTTCCCAAATAATGTGTCGTTGCTGCCAAAAGTAAACGACCCCTGTCCATGCGGTAAATAGCGCCGTACCCAAGCCTAGCCACCAAGCAAATGAACTTCCAGGAATGGGAAGCCAGCTCGTTGGCCAGATTAATCCAAAAAATAGGAGACAGATGGCTAGCATCTGCACGGTAGTCTTAAGTTTCCCCCACATACTGGCAGGCATTACGATCCCTTTTTCAATCATCAGCAGACGCATGCCCGTGACCATAAATTCGCGTGCAATAATCAATACCACCATCCATGCACGTAAACTATCAAGTTCAATGAAACCAATGAATGCGGCACAAACGAGTACTTTATCGGCCAGCGGATCCATTAATTTTCCAAAGGATGTGCATCCAAAAAAGTTACGGGCAAGATAGCCATCAAGTGCATCCGTAATACTCGCAATAATAAAAATAATAAGTGCCGCAATGCGTGCATACGGGAACTCCATACTCATACAGACCATCATTACGGCGGTCATCCAGAATCGGCTTATCGTTAGGTGGTTGGGGAGACTTTTCATTGGAGATTCATTTTGTAAGATTTTTAGAGATAAAAACGAGTTTAGTTTACTTCAATTTCGCCGTATTTAACGAGGTAGGCATTGGGTTGATCCTCGAAAAGTTGTTGCCGTTCGACGAATGCAACCCCTTCTGCTGAAGCAGGTTCATCCTCACCGCCAGCACACTGCGTTACACTAAATAAAATAATGAGGAGGGCCAATATGCTGCCGCCAATCCACACTAATGTTTTGGGAGAAAATCTAAATCCAGCAAGCTTTGTTGCGGATGAATCCCCCCCGCTAAAGATCGGAGAACTCTCTTTCAAGGCGGAAGAAACTTCGCCCACCGCCTGATCCGTAGGGGTTAGATTCTGACGTGCTTCATCGGAAAGCGATCGAATACTTTTGGGGGCATATTGCTCTGTATATTCATTCACAAGGGGCTGAAAATCGATTCCGAGGTATTTAGCATACATCTTTAAAAAGCTTTTGGCGTAGATGGGGGCGGAAAGTGCGCCAAAGTCATCCGCTTCCATGGCTTCGATAAATTTGGAAAGGATCTTCGTGGCCTGCCCTGCCTCGGAAACACTAACTCCTTTTTCCTGACGAGCTGATTCGAGTTTTTGCCCGATCGTTCCAATATTTAAGCTAGTCTGTTCCATTATTTTCTACTCCCGAGTTTTGGGGGATCTCCCCATCAAAATCTATCAAAATTTCACGAGGGCCAGCCCCCTCCGGCGGCCCAATCATACCACGTTCTTCAAGAAGATCCATCACTCGAGCCGCGCGTGTGTATCCAATACGAAGCCGCCGCTGAAGCGATGAAGTTGATGCCCGCTTGGTCTGGCGAATCACTTCAATGGCCTGTGCGATGATTTCATCATCTTCACCACTATCCATTTCAGGAAGATCCGTCATGGGTTTTTCAATCTTTTCATGAATTTCGGTAATAAAGTCTGGCCTACCCTGCTTCTTGCAGAAATCGGTTATTCGATCAATTTCTCCATCACTCGTGAAGGCCCCCTGCGAACGAATCAACTTATCCGATCCCGGAGGAAGAACGAGCATATCGCCACGGCCAAGCAGAGCATCTGCCCCCATGCGATCAAGGATCGTACGACTGTCGACTTTTTGTGAAACCTTAAAGGCAATACGTACGGGGAAGTTGGCTTTAATGGTGCCTGTAATTACCTTCACGTCGGGACGTTGTGTTGCAAGAATCATATGAATTCCAGCGGCTCTTGATTTGGCCGCTAAACGCGCAATTCCAGCCTCGATCTCCGCCTGAGCAACGGCCATCAGATCCGCTAATTCATCAATAACGATAACGATATATGGAAGTTTTTCTGGGATCTGACCTTTCTGATTAGAAGATTCCTCCGCATTGGTATCACCAAAAAGTTCTTCCTGCTTTTGAATTACACGGGTGTTGAATCCCGTTAGATCACGTACTCAGTCATACGGAACCATTTAAAGCGCCGCTCCATTTCGTCAATCGCCCATTTAAGGCCAAGCGGCACTTTCTTAGCATTCGTGATAACCGGAACCACAAGGTGCGGTAAATTATTATATTGATGAAATTCAACGCTCTTTGGATCAACAAGGATCAGTCGGAGATCTGCCGGGGAATGCTTCATGAGTAAGCCGGTCAAAATCGAGTTCATACAGACCGATTTACCTGCACCCGTTGCACCGGCAATCAACAGATGCGGCATCTTGGCTAGGTCAAAAACCATACTTTCACCGTTCGTATCTTTCCCAAGAATCAATGGAAGTGCATGCGTCCCCATCTGAAATTCCTGACTTTCAACCATATCGCGGAAAAAGACAGAAGAACGCGTGGCATTAGGCACTTCAACCCCACAAACCCCTTTGCCAGGAATGGGTGCTTGAATGCGAATACTCTCTGCATGCATCTTGAGTGCAATGTTATCGGACAAGGCCTTAATGCGCTCAACACGCACTCCGGGTGCCGGTAATATTTCATAACAGGTCACCACAGGCCCTTGTTGCACTCCGGTCACCTTGGCTTCAACACCAAATTCTTCCAGTGCATTTTGTAAAATCTGAGCCGTCTTGGCAATTTCGTCGGGCGACATCCCCGTGCCTTGGACAACCCGAGGATCGAGTAAATCCAGCGGAGGTAACTGGTAGTTCACGAGGGAGGCGTCCTCTTCGAGGCCAGAGAATGAGGGATCTAGAACCTCATCCTTCTTTGCTTTTGAGGTCACTTGCTTCTTTGCCCCGTCCCAATCTCCCTTTTCAACTTGAGGGGAGACTTTTTTCTTTTTCGTAACCGCCGACTTAAGTTGCTTTGCCTCAAGAGCGATCTGTTGTTCTTTAAGCATCTTTTGAATATCACCCGAAGCCAAAGATTGATGAGTATCTTCCGACTTGGGCTTGCGCGATACACGCTTGCGTTTTGGCTTATCCGAAGGGGCAATGACCTCTTCTGCTGTTGGATTTTCTATTCTAAGTGTCTTGATCCATACCCAAAGCTGTTTTCCTAAATCTATAATATTCAAATCGAGCATGCGAATGACTGAAATAACCAATAACACCACAAAAACAATGCCTGCCCCCGCGTGACCAATCCAATATCCCAGCGTTCGTTGGGCTAGCATTTCACCCATCAGGCCTCCCGGCGTGCCAATATTTAAGCGACTAACCACGCCATGCCATACCTGATCGTTCATATCTATCAAGCCGGACAAGCAAAACAAACCCAACACAAACCATAGCAAACGAGGATAAATTTTTCGGGCAGAATAAAATACAGATGAAACCCCGATCCAAAGAATACAAAAAGGGATCGTAAAACCCGCCACACCAAAATACATGAAAGCGGCATAAGCGGTACGAGCACCGAATGGACCAATCCAGTTATGCGAACCGGGTTGATTATGGAACAATCCAATATCTGCTGGATTATACGATAAAATGCCCAACAGCAGCATTAATCCCAGCGTACCCACCAATATTCCCGCAATCTCTCGCCAGCCCGAACGAACCGGTGTCTCTATCTTTGTTTTTGCCATTTGATGAATATAGAAGAAACCACCCCGCCAAAGCAAAATGATTTCAAAGGTTTGGAAGAAAAGCCCCGCGTGCGCGGATGGGATTGATACCAATTTTTGAGAAACTAGTCGTTTAGTCTTAACTTCGATTGGTAAAAGGCCAGTTCCGCAATGGAAGCTTTAATGTCGAAGAGCGCATCGTGGGCATTGGCCGAAGTTATTTCGCCCCCGGGGAAGTATTGGTTCAGCTGACTGACGCTTTCCTTGTCAAAAGGTTGCTGTTCCACCCAATCCTGCCACTGAATTTTGAGGGTGGAGACGTCGAGCAGGCGATAGTGCAGGCGGCTGGCAAACTGGGGAAGAAACTTGCGCATAAGAAACCAATCGTTGTG
>JAOZSZ010000294.1 GCA_029939385.1 Pontiella sp.
TGATGGCATTGACGATCAGGTTCACGAGCGCCTGTTCAATGAGCGGGGCGTTGATAGATAGGGACAGGTCGTCGGGGCATTCCATTTGGATTGTAGTATTTTTCTTTCCGGCCTGGAGCTGGCAGAGATGAATGGCGTCGTTGATCACGTTGGCCAGCACGCAGGGTTCCTTGAGCACGTACCCCTCTTTTTGCTCTAGGCGGGAGAGCGTTAGTAGATCATCAATAATGGCATTCAGGCGTCCGGCCTGCTGGTTGATGATTTCAAGAAAGTGCTGCGTTTTGGAGTCGTGGTTCCAGTCATCGGAGAGGAGCGTTTCAACAAAGCCCTGGATGGAGGTGATGGGGGTTTTAAGTTCGTGAGAGACATTGGCGACAAAGTCGGAGCGGACGGTTTCGAGGTGACGGATGTGGGTGACGTCGCGCAAAACAATGAGTGCTCCAATCGATTTTTCTTCATCATTACGCAACACGGTGCCATGCGCTTGAATCTGTTTTTCTGTTTTTCCGATTAGAGTCATGTCCAAGGAGAGGGGCTTTTGTGAGGAGAGAGTGGCCTTAATGAATTCTTGTAGGTTAGCGAAGCGCACCGCTTGTTGGATGAGTTCGCGTTTAGCCTTCTTGTGGTCTACGCCGAGGAGCTGTCCCGCAACGCGGTTCATGTGAATGATCCGCTCGCGGCGGTCGATGGCCAGCACCGCTTCATCCATACTTGAAAGTACGGCCTGTTGTTCATTGCGCTGCTCGCTGAGGGCGGAGAGGGTTTGGTTGAGTTGGTCCGACATGGTGTTGAGCGATTCCGCAAGCTCATCAAGCTCTATCGCGTGCTGAGCGGGAATACGTAGGTTGAAATTGCCCTCGGCAAACTGTCGTGCGGCGCTTCCCATTTCATGCAACGGGGTAGTGATACGACGCACCACAGCAATGCAGACGCCCATCGCCAGCAGGCCAACGAAAATGGAGGCGGCAACCACCCTGATTGTCATCTTATTCAACTCACTCTTAATGGCGGTCATCGGAAGAGAAGCGCGTACGGCGCATAGGATCTTACGATTTTCATCTTTAAGTGGGACGGCAACATACATCATTTCCTGCTCTAATGTGCGGCTATAGCGTTTGTCCACCCCGGAGTCGCCCCCGAGCGCCTGCCGGATTTCTAAGCGATTTCCGTGGTCTTCCATTAATTCTGGGGTCTCGTGCGAGTCGCCTACCACTTGGCCGTCGGGGAGGATGATGGTGAAGCGCGTGTTCGCATCGTTGCCAATTCGTTTACAAAGCACATCGATGGCTTCCATATCCATCGTCTGAAGATGAGGAGCGACATGATCGGCCAACAAGAGGGCACGAGTATGGATGTCGTTCTCCATCGTTTGGAAATAAAGAGCCGACATAGAATGGAATGAATAGACGGCCACCGCAATAATCGCCCCAGCAGTTAGTATCCAATACGAGGGCAGCAATAACCAAAAGAGAGTTCTCTTTTTCATTCCTCTTCCTTGAAACGATAGCCAACACCCCGAACGGTCTCGATGAAGCGCCCAGATTCGCCAAGTTTTTTTCGCAGGCCGACAATCTGGACATCGACGGAGCGGTCGGTCACGGGATAGTCATCGCCGTGGACCGCATCCACAATTTGGTAGCGAGTAAAGACGCGGCCGGGTTGGCCGGCCATTAAGCGAAGTACCTTGAATTCGGTAAAGGTTAAGGAGAGATCCTTTCCATCGACCTCTCCCTTATGGCGGTTTTCATCGATCATAATATGATGATTACAGAGTAAATCAGCGTTGGAGCTGGTCTTGCTCCGTTTGCCGCGTC
>JAOZSZ010000295.1 GCA_029939385.1 Pontiella sp.
GCCTTGAGGATCTGTGCTAGCTGTTAAAGTAGGTTTTGGCGCATAGCTCTTTAAATGAGAGAAATATGAGCTATGAAAAAATAGAGACAAGAAAATGTGGCGGAGTTTAAGGCGCGAATCGCGCTGGAGGCGATAAGGGCATCGATACCAAGCACTCTCTGGCCAGTAATGTAAAACTTAGATCTATAGGATGGTCATAAATTGTAGATTTTGAAGCTGGCCTTGAAGAGCTTTATGGAGCAGCACTAAAATCCTCAATGTAGATCATTCGGGCGGAGCATCTTTCGTGCAACGGAGGTGACTTCCTCCACTGAGATGGTTTTAATGTAGCGCAGGTCAGTTTGTCGGGTTTTCTTGGAGATTTTCTTTCTTCCGGTATCAAAGGACGATTCAACTACGCAGTGCTGTTTCCCATAAGGACCGGTGCGTAGCGGGGCGGTGGGGCCGAATAAGGCGAGGGTGGGGGTTCCAATGGCTGCCGCCATATGCATGGGGCCGCTATCTACGGTAATCAGTAAGTCCATCTCTTTCAGAAGACCGCCTAGCTCAAGAAGGGTGGTTTGTCCGGCATGGTTTTGTGTAATAGGACCGATTGTGGTGGCCATCTGTTCGCATAGCGCTTGATCATCTGGACTGCCTATCAAATGAATGATCGTGCCGGGATGGCTTTGTAGTAGATTTTTCGCTGTTTTTGCAAATCGATCGGCTGGCCAGTCTTTTCCTGCCGCGCGGGAGCAGGGGCAGAGCGCGATGTGAAGTCCTGGCCCTAATCCAGCATGCGTCGGAAAGGTGACAGGGAAGGGGAGTTCGTTTGGAACCGGAAGGCTGAGGTGGCGAACCACATCCAATAACTCTTCAGCCGCGTGCCGTTCCTTATTCTTTTTCCCTGCCCGTTCGTGGTAAAGGAAGCGAGATCCCTCTCTGCAGGCGGAGGGGCCTATTTTTCGGTCTCCGCGAGCCGCAATGGTGACCAGTGCACTTTTCATCAGGCCTTGCAGATCGATTATATAGTCATAGCGGTGTTCCCTCAACTGGTGTAGGAATGGAACGAGTTGGGCGGGTAGATTCCGTCGGGGAACGGGAATAATATTTTTAACATCGTTAAAGCAACGAACTAACTCCGTGTATTCTGACTGGGTGGCCCAGTCGATTTCTGCGTTGAGTCCCTCTTTAAGTGCGCGGACCGTCGGGAGGGCATGGAATAGGTCGCCTAGGGAGCTTAGTTTTATAATTAGAATGCGGGTCATCGCTTTTCCTTTAGTCCCCAGCGATTATGCATCCAGAACCATTGTTCGGGATATTCGAGAATAATTTCTTCGATTACCTTTTGGTGGATGTAGGTGAGTTCGATGATTTGTTCTTCCATGCTTTTTCCGTTGTCTTTCCAGGTGATGGGTTCGCGGATGACGAGAAGATGTTTCCCTTTTTTAGGTTTCACCATGAAGACGGGAAGCACTACCACGCCAAAACGAACCTGGAGGAGGGCGGGGGACGCAAGGGTGGGGGCTTTATGACCAAAAAAATCAATCATGATCCCTCCTCCCCGTGGTTTTAGTTTCTGGTCGATCTGGAATCCTGCATATTCCCCCTTTTTGATCACCTTAAGAATTCGCATAAGGGCGTTCTTTTTGTGGAATACTTCCACGCCGAAACGTTCGCGTAAGGGGCGGACAATTTTTTCCTCGAGTAGCGGGTTGGTGGTTTCGCGCGAGATAATGTGCAATGGAGTGTCCAAGCGAAGGGCGGCGTATTGCGGCAAGAGTTCCCAGTTGCCAATATGGGCGCTAAAAATCAGCAATCCCTTTTCTCCG
>JAOZSZ010000296.1 GCA_029939385.1 Pontiella sp.
ACATGTCTTGTTCTCTATGCATTTTTTATTCCCCCCAGATAAAAAAGGGGTCAGTCCAGAATGGCACTAAGTTAAGGATGATTAACCTATAAACATTGGTGTCGTGAATTCAAGTTGTAAGTGCAATTCCTGACGAATCTATATTAATGGGTTAAACTCTCCTAGGAAAAGTTCGCTGGGGGTTTTATATCTTCTGGTTTTACGTGGTCGATTGTTTATCAAATAGACTGCCTCCTTTACTGCCCGCCAGCTCACCGTTGTAAAATTCGTTCCTTTAGGAAAGAACTGCCTTAATAGCCCATTCGTATTCTCATTAATCCCCCGTTCCCAAGAACTATACGGGTGAGCAAAATAGGTCTCAGCATCTATGGCCTTACCAATGCGTTCGTGACGAACGAATTCAGAGCCGTTATCAAAGGTCAAGGTATGGACGAAGTCCTTGTAGGGCTTGAGGAGTGAGATCATTGCATCACTTACATTTTTAGCCGTCTTACGGTTTATCTTCTTGGTCAGCGTAAAGAGCGTCTTTCGTTCTACAATCGTAACCAGTGCACCTTGATGATTGCCTCCAATAACCGTATCGCACTCCCAGTCGCCGATCCGACCCTTCTCCTCTACGATAGCCGGCCGCTGAGTTATGGATCGGCGGTTGGGTATGTTCGAAGCCCTCGCCCCGGACCCATACGCTTTACGCCGCTTTTTATGGAGTTGCCGCAGATACGGTCTAAGCGCCTTTTTTCGCTCGGGATTGGCATGGATATATTGATAGATGGTTTCGTGACTAATCTGAATTTGGTGCTGCGTATTAAGATAAGAACTTATTTGCTGCGGACTTAAATACTTCTTCAGCAGGCTCTCAATCATTAGGGCAATTTCGGGGGTTATTTTGCGCTTTCGTACAAATTGCTTATACCTTTTCCGCGCCCGGTTTTTATACGTACCCCAGTCATAGCAATAGATGATCGATCGCGGCCACATCCCGCGTTTAATCTCTCTTCCAATCGTGGATGGGTGCCGGTTAAGACTCTGGGCAATTTGCTTTTTATTTTTGCCTTCACGCAGGGCGATATGGATGAAAAACCTTTCTTCATCCGACAAATGTGCGTAGCTTTTCATTGTGTAATTCCTTTGGTTTGGTTGGTACTTTATTCGGAAAATAGATCTATCCTAATTCCCGACCATTGGAATTGCACTTACAACTTGAATTCACGGACCCCTTTTCTGTTTTTATATGGAAACTCAAGAGGCGGTGCTTAGATTAATCTTCGATCTCTTCTGCTTTTGCAGGATAGTAGTCGCACCGAAGAGCTAACGCATCGATTAGTTTTTTTGCAAAATTCGAAGTCATCATTGATCTAGATTGTTCAATGTTTCCATTGAGCATTGTTGAGAATAGCTGCAGTAGAACCATGCTGTCATTTCGAGTAGCTAGTCTGAGGCTATCAACAAAGCACGTATGTAAATTGTTGTTTTCGATTAATTCGTTTGAGACTGCTTGTTTGGTTATTTTCATTTCCATTTTTCTACCTCGATTTTATAGAGTAATTTCAGTGTATTCAGGGGATGTTTTTAGTTCATGTTCTCCGAAATAGGTAATTCCAGAGGTTTCAACGATTGTATTAGCTATATCTAATAGGTAATCAGTTGATATGTCGTTTAGCTTAAATCTTCCATCACCTGTTTGCTTAAACAACTCAACAGACTCTCTTAGGTAATAACGACTTTTTCCCAATGAAACATTGTAGATGAAACCATTCTTGATTCTTACGTTTTTATGGAATGCCTGCCTAGATACGCCAAGAAACTTCA
>JAOZSZ010000097.1 GCA_029939385.1 Pontiella sp.
CGTAATGGAACGCCGAGCCTTGCGGGCAATCGCCTCGGGCACCACCACTCGGTACTGAAGGTCTTCTAGCGCCCAAAGAATTTTCTCTAAATTAATTTTTTTCATATTAGGGCAAATGGCCCGATCTGTGACCGAATAAAACTTTTTCCCCGGGTTTTCATTCCGCAGGCGATAGAGGATCCCCATCTCCGTGGCGACAATAAATTCTTGGGCATCCGACGCTTGAGCAAACGAGCACATTTGGCCGGTCGAGAGCAGTTCGTCGGCGAGCTCGCGAATGGGCAATGGACACTCGGGATGGGCCATCACGACCGCATCGGGGTGAGCCGCCGTTTCACGTAAAAGATCGATGTCGCGGATGCGCGAATGGGTCGGACAATAGCCATCCCAAATAATCATCTCCCGCCCGAGTTGCTTCTGCACGTGGTGGCCCAAGTGAGTGTCAGGAACAAAGATCACCTCTTGATCCAATGGAACCGATTCCACAATCGCCTTGGCATTAGCCGAGGTACAGCAGAGGTCGCTTTCGGCCTTCACCGCGGCACTGCTATTGACATAAGTAACCACGACCGCGCCGGGGTGTTTCGCTTTTTCAGCGCGGAGTTGGTCGGCGGTAATCATATCGGCCATAGGACAACCGGCAAAGGGGTCAGGAAGTAGAATTGTTTTTTCAGGGCTAAGGATCGCCGCGGTTTCGGCCATGAAATGCACCCCACAAAAAACAATCACCTCTTCATCAAGCTCGGCCGCTTTCCGGCTAAGCTCCAACGAATCGCCGGTAAAATCGGCAATCGCCTGCACTTCGTCGGGCTCATAGTTATGGGCAATAATAATAGCCCCGCGCTCCCGCTTCAGTTCTTGTATTCTTTCTTCAATCGATTTCATGGAATTTCCTTAACTGAGCGCAGTTAAAATGAAGCGCCGAATAAACACAAAACAAAAATAATACTAATTTGGTATTATATACAAAGCCCCAATAAAACGAGCCGCTTAAGCTTTATTTCATCTCTCCCTACAAGAGGGCCAGCGTATCATTAAAGGTTTTGCTGGGCCGCATTGCCTTAACGATTCGTTCTTCATCGGGCCGATAGTAGCCGCCTAAATCCATGGGAACACCTTGGACTTCGATGAGTTCATCCACAATCGTGCTTTCATTCGAAGCCAAGGCATCGGCCAGCGGGGCAAAGCGAGCACGAAGATCTGCATCCCCCTCTTGCGCGGCGAGCGCCTGCGCCCAATAGAGTGCGAGATAGAAATGGCTGCCGCGATTATCGAGTTCGTTAACCTTTCGAGACGGCGATCTATTTTCTTCAAGGAATTGACTGATGGCGGTGTCGAGAGAGTCGGCAAGAACCTGAGCTTTAGGATTATTAAATACTGCCGAGAGATGCTCCAGCGATACGCCTAACGCAAGAAATTCTCCGAGCGAATCCCACCGTAAATGATTTTCCTTTTCAAACTGCTGAACATGCTTTGGCGCAGACCCCCCTGCTCCCGTTTCAAAAAGACCACCGCCGTTCATTAGCGGAACAATCGATAGCATCTTGGCACTTGTGCCGAGTTCAAGAATGGGGAAAAGATCGGTTAAATAGTCGCGCAGAACATTGCCCGTAACCGAGATCGTATCTTTTCCTTCCTTCGCGCGTTCCAACGTATAACGAGTCGCCGCCTCAGGAGCCATGATTCGAATCGTAAGCCCATCGGTATCATGATCCTTGAGATAGGTTTTTACCTTTTTAATCAACTGGGCATCATGCGCACGATCGGCATCCAGCCAGAAGATGGTAGGAATTCCGGTTGCACGGGAGCGGGTTACGGCTAATTTCACCCAGTCACGAATGGGCGCATCCTTCGCCTGACAAGCGCGCCAGATATCGCCCGCTTCAACCGTATGTTCAAGAATCACCGCGCCCGAGGCATCCACCACCCGAACCGTACCTGCGGCAGGAATCTCAAAGGTCTTATCGTGCGATCCATACTCTTCCGCCTTCTGAGCCATCAGTCCGACATTGGGAACCGTTCCCATGGTGCGGGGATCGAAGGCTCCATGCTTTTTGCAGAAGTCGACCGTCTCGCGATACACCCCCGCATAACAACGATCAGGAATCACAAAGTTGGTATCTTGAAGTTGCCCGTCTTTGTTCCACATCTGGCCAGACGTACGAATGGCCGCGGGCATAGAGGCATCGATAATAATATCGCTCGGCACATGTAAATTAGTGATTCCTCGATCAGAATTCACCATGGCCATATCGGGGGCCGATTCATAAACCGCCGCAATATCTGCTTCGATTTCAGCCTGTTTTTCTGCGGGTAAGTTCTTCATTTTAGCCACGAGATCGCCGAACCCATTTTTTACATCAACGCCCAAGCTGGCAATCGTATCCGCATGCTTTTCAAAGACCGTCTTAAAGAAGACCGTCACGGCGTGGCCAAAGATAATGGGATCAGAAACTTTCATCATCGTGGCCTTCATATGAAGCGAAAAGAGAATATGATCTGCCTTAGAAGCCTCGATCTGATCCGTAAGGAATTTATTAAGCGCCGAGACGCTCATGAAGGTCCCATCCAGAACTTCCCCTGCTTGAAGAGCCAGCCCCTCTTTAAGTATCTCCACATGGCCATCGGCGGTAACCAACTCGATTTTTGCAACTGTGGATTCTGAGATTGTTACCGACTTTTCATTACCAAAGAAATCGCCAGCCGACATTGCGGAGACCCGCGACTTTGAAGAGGGGCTCCAAGCCCCCATAGAATGAGGATGGGTCTGAGCATATTTTTTAACGGCCCCGGCGGCGCGGCGATCGGAGTTCCCTTCGCGAAGCACGGGGTTAACGGCACTGCCCTTAATCTTATCGTAGCGATCCTTGGCCCATTGCTCGGCCTCGGTGGTTGCTATTTCAGGATAATCTGGAAGAGCAAACCCTTTGGATTGGAGCTCCTTAATTGCCGCATTCATCTGAGGAGCCGAAGCGCTAATATTCGGGAGCTTAATCAGGTTAGCATCGGGAGCCATTGTAAGCTTTCCAAGCTCGGCCAAGGCATCGGGAACACGCTGCTGCTCCGTTAAAACATCGGGGAAATTGGCAAGAATACGACTCGCAAGTGAAAGGTCGCGGGTTTCAACCACCACACCTGCCGCGCTCGTGTACGCTTGAATAATGGGGAGGAGTGAATGCGTGGCAAGAGCCGGTGCTTCATCCGTAATGGTGTAAATAATCTTAGCCTTATCGCTCATAAAAACCTCTCTCTTTAAAAAGTTATAATCCTTATTCTAGTCGAATTGAAAAATGAGTTAGGTAGAAGATCGCTTTTTAAGGTGTGAATCAATACCAAATTCAAGGGATACCTAATCCATCCCGCGAGATCCTAAATTTAGAAATCTACTCTCTTGGCTTTATAAAGCATCCAAGCCGCCAGCGTTTTGGCATCGGCAATTTGGTTAGAGCGAATCATTTCATCCATCTCGGCTTCGGAAAGAAGAAGAGTTTCAATATTTTCATCCTCATCGAATGCCGTTTCAACCTGCTCAGAAACCTCCGCGTAATAGACATCAATCCGCTCGGTGCAATATCCAACGCCAGGAAAAATAGGCCCCAAAAGCTTTAATGATTTAGAAATATAACCCGTCTCCTCCCGCAATTCCCGTGCCGCGGAAACCGCCTCAGCCTCACCGAGGTCGCAATTCCCCGCCACCACCTCAAAACAGACCCGCTCCATCGCCTTACGAAACTGACGAATAAATACAAACCGCCCATCAGACAATTGCGGAATAATGGCCACGGCCACGCCATGTTGCACAATCTCGCGTACCGATCGCCGCCCATCTTCCAACTCCACATCCAACACATCCACACTCAGAATACGCCCCTGATAAACCGTCTTCCGTGAAAGCGTTTTTTCGTACATTTTTTCTTCTCCGGTTTGATCTTAATAACAACCTCCTTTATAGTCCTCCACCATGAACCACGCGAGAATAGATTGGGAAACCACCGAAAAGAACCACCTTGCTCCTTATGCCACACAGAGCGCTGAAAGCTTAGGACGCCGCCATCCCGAGGCGCCCCATCCCCTGCGCTCATGCTTCTCCCGCGATCGCGACCGCATTCTTCACAGCAAATGTTTTCGACGGCTAGAATACAAAACGCAGGTCTTCGTGAATGGCATGGCCGACCACTATCGTACGCGCCTAACGCATACCATGGAAATGACCGCCGTTGGCCGCACCCTCGCCCGTATCCTCAAAGTTAATGAGGACCTAACAGAATCCATCTGCCTCGCACACGACATTGGCCACAGCCCCTTTGGACACGCCGGAGAAGATGTGCTCGCCGACTTAATGCAAAACAACGGCGGATTTGACCACAATCTACAAAGCCTGCGCTGCATCGAAACCATTGAGTCGCCCTACCCCAATTTCCAAGGCTTGAATCTTACCTGGGAAGTCCGCGCCGGATTGCTTAAACACGAAGCCAGTATTGAAGGAGCCGAACTCGATGGTCATCCCATTGGACCCTTCCAATCCTTAGAAGCTCAGATCTCCGATATTGCCGACGACATGACCTACCATGCGCACGACGTCGACGACGGCCTCGAAGCCGGAATCGTCACCCTCGCCCAATTAGAGCAAACCGAATTCTGGCGCATGGCCGCTTCCACCACCAAAAATCGCTACCCCAACCTTTCCGAAAATCAATTTCTACGCGCCACCATCCGAAACCTACTCGAACTACAAATGCTCAACGTCATCGAGCACTCGACGCAAACGTTAGAAAAATACGCGCCAACCCATGTCCGAGAAGCCATGTCCACCCCAAAACGCGCCATCGACTTCACCCCCGACATGAAAGAAATTCTCTCTCAATTCACCGCCTTCATGTTCGAACACCTCTATTTCCACCACGGCGTTGCCGATGCCACGCAAAGTGCGGTGGGCATGATGCGAAAGTTATTCCTTCACTATATCGAACATCCCGAAACCATGGGACGCAAAGCCCGGGCACGGATTGAAAACGAGGGGCTATGGCGCACGGCATGCGATTATGTTTCGGGCTGTACGGATCGCTACGCCATCGAGGAATACAAACGGTTTAAGCTCGGCGTTTAAACCTAAGAACAAACGTTGTTCATTTAAACTTCCCTCAGTTCATCCAGCGCCGGGCACCCCTCGGGCACACGCCATGCGTGGGGAAAGGAACGGCACTGTTCAGGCCGTGCGGTATAGATTCCACATTGATCGCCATCGAGAAAAAAACAACTGCCGTCGGGTTTATCGAGAAGCGCCAGCTGAATCCGGTTGGATGCCAAGCGGGTATGGATCTCGATAAAGTCAGGCTCCGCGAGCTTCAGATGGTTCGCCAGCGTGGTGATGTCGTGGTTCGTCAGCAACACCGCACCGGTCCACCGGCAGCAATCGCCGCAACCCGCACACTTAAATTCCTTTAATAAACCCTGATCCAGCATTGGACATATTCCCTTAATAAGCCGTCTGAATGC
Organism: Pontiella sp.; assembly: GCA_029939385.1. Taxonomy (GTDB): domain Bacteria; phylum Verrucomicrobiota; class Kiritimatiellia; order Kiritimatiellales; family Pontiellaceae; genus Pontiella. The sequence continues at coordinate 5,497 of JAOZSZ010000097.1, forward strand.
GTTGACAATAGGTGAAATTAAAGACACATTCAACCTTTTGCATCCATTTACGGTAAATGCGATGTATTAGAGTAAACTCGAAGAAAGGATCAAGAGAGATGTTCAATAAATTGGTAAAAACAAAGATTTTAATGGTACTCCCCGTTGCTGCCGCACTGGTACTCACCGGTTGCGATGAGGAAGAAACGATTGCTGCCAGTGCTGCGGAGGAACAAGTCGACTTGTCCCAAACCGAAGACCTTTTCGCCCAGCCGATCAAAGCCAACCCGCTCACCTCCGACCCCACTACCGTCATGGTTCGTGTGAATGGAGAAGGCATCACCCGCGGTGAAATTCTCGAAGTCCTCAATGTAACCATGCAGCAGGTTGCCAGTCAGGTTCCGCCCCAGCAACTTCAGCAGGTGCAGGCACAGATGTATGGCAACATCCAGGAACAGCTCATTACCAAG
>JAOZSZ010000098.1 GCA_029939385.1 Pontiella sp.
CGCCGCTTTCTTTTTCTTCACTGGAGCCTTCTTAGGCGTCACTTTCTTCGCGGGTACTTTCTTTGCTACAACTTTTTTCTTCGTAGGTGCTTTTTTCGCAACCGCTTTCTTTGCCGGTGCTTTCTTTGCTACAACTTTTTTCTTTGTGGCCATTTTTATTCTCCTGATTTATCGGAATTTATTTTTAGAACGGATGCAAAAACAGATACCGACTTGTTTGAGGGTTGTAAACCTTTCGTTTAATAAATTTTATAAGGTTTTGATATGAAAAAGAGGTTCCTGAAAGAGGGGGGAAATAGAACGACTCTATAATGGGAGTCTTTAGTCTTCGGTGCTGAGTTCAATGATCGAAAGTATTTTGCGATCAGATAAGCTGAGTCTACCGGAGTGAAGATAGTCTTTAATCACTTCTAGGGCGGCGTGGGCCTCTTTTAGACGTTGAAAGAGATCATCCGTAGAAACTTTGTTTAGCTCTTCAGGGTTTATGATTTCAGTAAGATGCCCGCCCTCAAGTGCATCTTTGCCAATATGATCGATCAAGCTTCCGAGTATACGTGCGGTGTAGCGGTCTTCATCGGTTGGCAAGCGAGCGAGCAGTTCGCCGCAGAAATAAATATAGCAAATCGGCGGGCGGCCATATTTTAATGAACACCCATCCGTATCGAGCCATCCATAGCGATCATCCATTTGAGTAATAGATAAGCCCTGATTTTCAAGTAATTTTGAGAGGAATGCGCTTTGTATGGCCTCCTCGCAGATATCTGCGCGGCAGCAACATGCCGTGCACATACCGCACGTTTCGCTGAAAAGCATTGTCATTAATTCTTGGATGGATAGTTCTAGCTCGGCATACGGTTCTAGGATGTCATCTATTAGAGTCATCGCTTAATTATCCTCCAGAGCGCTTTACGGTGTAGCCCATAGATTGAAGCTCAATAATAAGCTGATCACGATGGTCACCTTGAATTTCAATTTTTGAGTCCTTGACGGTTCCGCCGGTGCCACATTTTTGTTTAAGTTGTTTGGCGAGGTTGCGTAGGCCGTCGGGATGCAATGGAACTCCGGTGATCACGGTCATTCCTTTACCTTTTCGTCCCTTGGTTTCGCGACCCACTCGAACAATTCCATCGCCTTTCGAAGGAATGGGTGCTGTTTTTTCAGGACGGATTCGTCCTTGGTTCGTTGAAAAAACAATAGCTAGATTATCGAAGCCATCCATTATTTACCTACAAGCTTCGTTCCGTTGTCGGTGAATTCTATGCGTCTTTTCTTGTAGAGAGCACCAATGGCTTGTTTATACGTTTTTTTACTCACACCAAACTGTTTATAAATTTCTTCTGGCGAACTTTTGCCTGTAATAGGCATAAACCCACCTTGCTTTTTCAGATACTGGAGAATGATCTCAGTGAGGTCGGTAACCTTTTCGTAGCCCGGTTTTTGAAGGCAAAGATCAATCTTACCGTCGTCGCGCACTTGTTTGATAAAGCCCTCGATGTGCTGCCCCCGGTTGAGGGGCTGAAAGGCTTCGTTATGAAAAATCATACCCCAGTGCGTTCCGTTGATGATGGCTTTGTGGCCAAGATCGGTTTGGGCACAAATCAATAGATTAACTTTTTCGCTGGCTTCAAATTTTACATCCGTTTTATCGAGAAATTTATCGAGTTTAGAGGACGCCGCAATGCGTTGACTCGCATGGTCGAGATAGATCCGCACCATGTATGACTGTCCTTCACTCATTTTAATTTTTTGTTCACGGAACGGAACCAGCAAATCTTTGGGTAATCCCCAGTCCAGAAAAGCACCAATGCCGGTGACGGCGACTACGCGCAGATAGGCGAACTCATCGACCATGGCATATGGTTTTTGTGTGGTTGCTGTAAGTCGATCTTCGGAGTCGAGCATAATGAAAACCTCGATAGAACCTCCGACTTCCCATGTTTGAGGAACATAGCGTTTCGGCAGGAGAATATCACCCAGTTCTCCGCCATCGAGAAAGAGGCCAAACTCCGTTGTTCGTAAAATAGGGAGGGTATTTAGTTTACCAATTTCGACCATTATCGATGTCCTTGCTTTCGGCGACTACGAAAATGGGAGGGGCGTTTCCCGTCTTGTTGCCGCTTTGCGCGTCCGTCCGCTCCGACGTTAACCTTGCGGTTGGGTTGTCGAACCTTTGGTCCCGGCTTGGCATCTGCCCCCGTGGCATTCATCGCTTTTTCGCAATGGAGGGTATGTTTGAGATCCACCGGAATCGTGGTGCGGATCAGCCGTTCGATGGTTCGTAGATAGTCACGCTCTTGAGCGCAACAAAGCGAAATGGCATCACCTTCGGCCCCCGCTCGAGCGGTGCGGCCAATGCGGTGAACATAGGTTTCGGGTTCTACAGGCATGTCGTAGTTAATAACATGCGAGATGCCATCCACATCGATTCCCCGTGCCGCAATATCGGTGGCCACGAGTGCACGTACCCTGCCGGCCTTAAAGTCAGCCAGCGCATTGGTGCGGGCGGTCTGGCTTTTATTGCCATGAATGGCTGCTGCTGTAATGCCGGCGCCCTCTAGCTTACGCGTTACTTTGTTGGCCACGTGCTTCATTTGGGTAAAGATGATGACTCGGTCGAGCTTCTTGTTACTCATCAGCTTAACGATCAATTCGTCTTTGTGTTTTTTGTCCACAAATAGGATTTTCTGGACAATGCGTTCAACCGTGGGTTTATCGGGTGCGATGGTGACATATACAGGGTCATGTACCAATTTGCGGGCCAGTTCGATCACTTTGTGTTCCATGGTAGCGGAGTAAAAGAGGGATTGTCGCTTTTTGGGGAGTTTGGCCATCACCTTCTTAATATCGTGGATGAAACCCATATCAAGCATACGGTCGGCTTCATCCAGCACAAAGATTTCAACACCCGATAAATTGAGATGCCCTTGGTTCATCAAGTCGATTAATCTTCCTGGAGTAGCCACGAGCACATCTACGCCACGGCGGATAGCCTTGACCTGCGGGTTTTGCCCCACTCCACCAAAAATAACGGTGTGTGTGGTTTTGGTGTGCTTGCCATACTTGAGCACGCTATCGCCAATCTGTGCCGCCAGCTCGCGGGTCGGGGCCAGAATGAGTACGCGCGGTTTTCCAGATACCGGTTGTTTTTTACCCAATATTAGATATTGGAGAATGGGTAGCGTGAACGCGGCCGTTTTACCGGTTCCGGTTTGTGCACAGCCAATCATATCGCGTCCTTTTAATAACGCGGGGATGGTTTGTTCTTGGATGGGGGATGGGGTGGTATAGCCGGCTTCAGTCACTGCACGGCCAAGTTCGGGCAATAGCAGTCCAAAGACGCCATTAAGGTCGTTTTCTTTCTTCATCATTTTTCCTAAATACCGGCGCTTAAATAATCTTTCTGCTCGCCGCCGGTGGAGTGAAGAAAAAGGAATCAGTGCAGGAAGCAACCGATCCAAAACTTAATTAAAGAGGGGCTCTTCTATAAGGTTAGAGATCGTCTGTCAAGTTTGTTCACGGGGTTGGATTTAATAACTCCATCCCGTGTTTTGCTGAAATGGAATACATCTAATTGGATCGACTCGTTTGGTTTATTTTCTGCTTTCACGGATCGGGACCTAATAAAGGTTTGAACTTTGGGGTCGGTAGAGGCACTCTGCCACACGTTTTGAATCCGACTGCCTTTGCTGGGTAGGGATTTCATTTTTATGGGATAAATATATAAGGTTACAGGTCATAATTTTGATGAACTTAACGGTTGTATAAACCTCGTAAAAACAAAGGATTTTTAACAAAAGCCCTGGTAGCTCAGCTGGACAGAGCACCGGATTCCTAATCCGGGGGTCGGAGGTTCGAACCCTCTCTAGGGCACCATTTTAAATGTCACGGATTTTTCGGCGAAAAAAAAAGATAATGGTATGCAGATGCGTGTGGTTTTCTTATTCCAATTAGGGTTTTTGTTGTTGCTGTGCGGATGTGTCACAACGGAACAGCCGGAGGTTGTTGTGAATGATGTCGATACGATGCTCTATCTCGACCCTGAATTGCGGACGGAAACCCTGCTTTTTCCAGAATACCTCTTTATGGAGGGATTCGAGCTCGATCAACATGGTCAAATTCCTCATTCCACGTTGATCGGAGTGGATATGAAAAATGAGCTAGATTTGAAAACGGTGTTGCGCCGCTTTAATCAGCTACTTGTTACTAAAGGATGGATCCTTCATCGGGCTGAGGTTGAGAAACGATCCTTTCGTTTGATGGCTGAGATGAAAGACGAAACCTTAGAGATCAGAGCGGTACAAGGAACCGGCCCGACGCACGTCTTTATATTGTATCAACCCCCCATCCATAAATTAGGTCTGTCTATGGAGGAGCCATTAGAAAGATGATCCTGAAAACGCGGCCTTATTTTGGAGGGCATTTGTTGATCGGCGGGAGAGATTAAGTTTTCTTTGTCCTGTGGATTGATGGATACATTATGGCTGATGATATCGGGGTGTGAAGGTGATTTTTTTTGGTTAAATTGGGACATATTTTTAGAACAAAAAAGCAATGTATGAGGATTGACGCAAAAGATACGGTTGGGTACTGTTCCCGCTCAATTTTAACAGGAACAATTTGTTCCAAACCCTGACAAATAGGAGCTAAACATGGCAACAAAAGTTGGTATTAACGGTTTTGGCCGTATCGGACGTATGGTTTTCCGCGCAGCAGCGGCTCGCGAAGATATTGAAATTGTAGGCATTAATGACCTGCTGGATATTGACTATCTTGCATATATGCTTAAGTACGATTCTGTACATGGCCGTTTTTCAGGTACGGTTGAAGTAAAAGAAGATGCCCTTGTTGTGAACGGAAAAGAAATCCGCATCACGGCTGAGCGGGACCCGGCTAACCTCAAATGGAATGAAGTTGGTGCTGAAGTTGTTGTTGAATCTACTGGATTCTTCCTGACCGACGAGACCGCTCGTAAGCATATTGAAGCGGGTGCGAAGAAAGTGGTTCTTTCTGCTCCTTCTAAGGATGCCACTCCTATGTTCGTATGTGGAGTTAACACCGATTCCTACGCGGGACAGGACATTGTTTCTAATGCTTCTTGCACCACGAACTGTTTGGCACCGGTTGCTAAGGTTCTGAACGACAAGTTCGGTATCGATAAAGGTTTGATGACTACCATTCATGCGGCAACGGCTACACAGAAGACGGTTGACGGTCCTTCCATGAAAGACTGGCGCGGTGGACGCGGCATCTTGGAAAATATTATCCCTTCTTCTACCGGTGCTGCTAAAGCCGTGGGTAAGGTTATTCCAGAACTGAATGGTAAATTGACCGGGATGGCTTTCCGTGTTCCTACCTCTGATGTTTCTGTGGTTGACCTGACGGTTACCTTGGAAAAAGAAACTTCTTATGAAGAGATCTGTGCGGCCATGAAGGAAGCTTCTGAAGGCGCGATGAAAGGGATTCTTGGATACACTGAAGAGATGGTTGTTTCTACGGACTTCCGCGATGAAGAGTGCACTTCTGTATTCGATGCGAAGGCTGGAATTCAACTTGATGGAACCTTTGTTAAAGTGGTTTCTTGGTACGACAATGAGTGGGGCTATTCCTGCAAAGTGCTCGACCTGATCAATGTTATTGTTGGCTAATCCCACCTATAGCTTAGATTCAAAAAGGCGTCCCATTGTGGGGCGCTTTTTTGTTGTTCAATAGGCTGCTTGTGCCTGCATTGCGCTTTGTATTGGATTTTTTTGCGGTACGTTTCCTTGCTACGTTTGGCTATTTTATCTGGGTGGGATTTGGAAGCATCATCTACGAAATCGGATCAGCGATAAATGCTTTGAGTCGTTCGGTGAAAAGGATCTAGGCGGCGGTCCATTTTGGGCTACTGGTGATTCCCCCGCTTTCGTTTGACTCAAATTTGGATATGCTTATAGTTAATG
>JAOZSZ010000297.1 GCA_029939385.1 Pontiella sp.
TTACATTCTTCTTTAGATCCCGATTTAAATATTCATCTGGGTTTAATTCGGGGCTATAGGATGGAAGAAAAAGCAACTCGATTTCCTTTGAATTATCCTCCGCCCATTTTTTAACAAGCTTGCCGTGATGAACCGACAGGTTATCCACGATCAAGAACACTTTCTGGTCAAATGTTTTCACAATTCTCCGAAGAAAAACCAGAAAAACTTGTTGTGTCATTTTCGATGAGTAAACCATAAATCGGACATGCCCCTTGTTGCTGACTGCTGAAATCATATTCATACGCAGACGTTTCCCTTGCTTTTTGATGACTGGCGTTTGTCCTTTTGGTGCAAAACTACGGCCAACATTTGAATTGTTTTGCACACCGGTCTCATCGCCCCACAAAATCACAGCACCTTCTTTTTTTGCTCGAGTTTTAATTTCAGGATAAGTCTCTTTTAGCCACTTCTTCACGGCTTTTGAATTTTGTTCTCGAGCTCGTTCTATCGGTCGCTGAGGCGTCATTCCCCAGCGCTTTAAATATTCACCAACCGTCCGTAGTGCCACGGTGATTCCAAATTTTTGTTTTATTAATTCTCGCACGGCCACGCGTTCCCAGAGAACGAAAGGCATCTTTTCCTGATCAGGAGTTTTGTCCTTTATAATGTTCACGAGAGTTGCGCATTGATGGGGTTTAAGTAATCGTTTTTCATTAAGTCGCCGACCGCGTTTCCCCAGCTCCAGTGCTTCATAGCCGCCCTCTTCAAATGCTTTGCACCATCGGTTCAGGTTCGTTCGAGAAACTTCAAGAGCTTTCGCGGATGCTCGCTGTGTGTATCCGTACTTAAAAACCATATCCACGGATTTTATTCTAAGTAATTTTTGCTGCTCCGAACTCAGGCTACGCGCATCTTTTTTCTTCATGTCACCAATTATAACAAAGCCTACGATTATTCATATATTTAATTGCCGCATTAATATCACCGCTGCCGACACAATAGGAGAATCTTTTAAAGACATCGGTTCGTCCTCCATATTAATCTGTAAACGTGCCCAATCTCGCTTACCCTGCTCTTCGACCGAAGCGGTTAAAATGCGCCCATCCACTAACGTCAAAAAAACCTGAATCTCCCCATCCTTCACATTTTCAGTCAGCACATGGTTTGCGGTGAGCACCGTTCCGCCTTGAAGAATAACTCCCGTGCCATGATTTGAGCTATAGCTATTTTCAGTGAAGGAATGCCGCACCTCGATACGCACGATCCAGGGAAGGATGCACTTAAGGTGATCGGAAAACCCCGGCGCATGTTCCGTAAGATATTCAGAGCTCAACGCACTGCCCCGTTCATAAACAAAACGAGTATCCACAAACCAACGGCGGACATCCGTGGCAGCAAATACCACACCCGCACACAACAAAACCAACATTGAAATCCAGTATTTCTTCATCGTTTCTCCGCGCATTTAATGCCTCCTTAAGACGTATGAAACATCCTCTTCGTCACTCAAACGATCCGATCAGCTTAATCTCCCGTTGCAGATCGAATCCAAACTTCACCCGAACAGCGGCGATCATCCTCTCCGTCAGTTCAAAAACATCCTGCGCAGTAGCATCCGGCTCTGCAACAATGATATTGGAGTGTTTTTCAAACAAATGCGCACCCCCCACCCGAAACTCTTTTGCTCCGGCCTCTTCTAAAAACCAGCCCGCCGCTTGGCGACGTTCAGCCGCCGAAGAAGGATCGATATTCCGAAAAACACTACCGGCACAAGGCGTCGCCCGCCAATTGGGGTGTTTCGTACAGCGTAGTTCCAT
>JAOZSZ010000298.1 GCA_029939385.1 Pontiella sp.
TACTCCCTCTCTATAATATTTATTTTAATAAAGTTTTATTATAGCTTCGCTGAAATTTTCATCAAGCGTATTCTAATTTAGAGTACAATAGCGGCTTTTATAAATCCAATTCCCCCTCTCAGGATATAAAAACGGATCGGGATTAGATTTAAATTAAGAAATAAATATGAGTCCAAAACATCGCTTCACCCGATCCATTGTAGCTTTTCTATATCGTAAAATTATCACGACACAGGCATAAAGATCTGCCTAAAAGTTCTCTTCTAAAACAAGGCTTCATTTACATTCTAAAACAAAACCACCCGCCAAGATCATTGAATAGGCCTACTATCTAAAATAGTTAGATCACTGTTTAAAAACGTTTTAAAGACGGCCCTAAATAACAAGAATTCATGGAATTATAAAAATAAAAAGACTTCCTTCCAGAGCAACTATAGTGTGCTAAGAAAAGTTTAAATCTTTGTAGAATTTATGATTTAAAAAGAAACCCTATCTACTAAGGTCTATAGCGGTCATGCCAAAGATGCTTAAACCACATTCGACTGGTTGAAATAATCATTAATATACCCGCCACAACAATCGAAAAGGCTAGAATTATATTCGATCGATCTTGAGCAATAAGATCACCCTGATCCTTATGTCCATCGAAAAATACAGCCGTCCCCAAGACTAAAATAATAATTCCAACCCATAATGGCCCTAGATGGGGCTTCATTTTAAACATAGGGACTCTGCTATTGTGCATCTTTTGTTCTTCCGTTTTTGCTTTACCAATGACGGTACGTTAACAATCCTCTGAAGGAGAAACGAACATAAGCATCTTCAATGAATAGTAAGTTATACTAATTTAACGATTCAATCCCCTAACGGAATACTCAGGTCTATTTATAATAAAAAAAGGCACTCCTTATGGAATGCCTTTTTTTACTTCCAATGATTCGATTTCCTATTCGGAAGTAGAGGCCTCATCATTCAATGCAGCCTTACGGCTAAGACGAACTCGGCCCTGATTGTCGATGTCGATACACTTCACACGCATCACATCACCAGGCTTACAGATGGAATCAACGCTTTCGATACGCTCATTGGCCATCTCAGAAATATGCACAAGACCTTCTTTGCCCGGCATACATTCAACAAAGGCGCCAAAATCCTTCACGGTAATGACTTTACCTTCATAGATCTGACCAATTTCAATTTCTGCAGTACACGCATTAACTCCACGAACCGCAGCATCCATTGCCTCGGCATCAACCGCAAAGATATTAACGGTACCATCCTCTTCAATATCAATCTGTGCGCCGGTGCCATCAGTAATCGCACGGATATTCTTTCCGCCCGGCCCAATCAATGCACCGATTTTTTCAGGATCGATCTTGATGGTAGTGATGCGTGGAGCGGAAGCGGCCAGCTCAGTACGCGGTGCCGAGAGTACGCTTTCCATGTGGTCTAGAATATCGTTACGACCCTTGCGAGCAATTTCGAAAGCTTCAGTCACCTGGTCCCAGTTTAGGCCGTGTACCTTGAGGTCAACTTGGAATCCAGTGATACCCTTACGGGTTCCAACCACCTTAAAGTCCATGTCGCCACAATGGTCTTCCACACCGAGGATATCGATGACTTGAACATCATCGGCTTTCTCATCAGTAAAGAGCCCCACAGAGATTCCTGCAACAGGGGCCTTCAGTTGGATGCCGGCATCCATCAGCGCCATGCAGCCACCACATGCGGAGGCCATGGAAGAGGAGCCGTTGGAGCCCATCACTTCGGATACCACGCGGATCGTGTAAGGGCAGT
>JAOZSZ010000299.1 GCA_029939385.1 Pontiella sp.
ATGCAACTCATTGACGAGGGGGTGATTGGAGGTTATTACGGATTGGTCGCGAAGGGTCACATTGGCTGCGGTTTCTTCATCGAATAGGTCGTAAGGAGTTTTCCCAACCACGGCATTAATCGAGGAAAGACCGCACTCCTCTGAAAAGGCTTTATTGCAGCCGAGATATACAGAATCCTTATCCTTCCAGAAGACCGACATTGGAATCGTGTTTATGATGAGTTGCAACATTTTCCGTGATTCAAGCAACGCATTTTCGGCCCGCTGTCGGCCCGCAACATTACGAGCAACGCCATAGAGTGCCCTTTTATTCTTCCATGAGCCTTGGAAAATATTCATTTCCACGGGGATCGTTTCTCCACATTTTGTTGTAAGCGGGAAATCGCATGTAGTGGATTGTTCCGTTTGCATGAGTGCAATGATCTGGCAGGCCTCAGTATGAAGATGCTTAGGATAGAGCTTCGTGAGGTTGATCTCTTCGAGTTCTTCTTTAGAATATTTTAGTTTGCGTCTAACGGATGGGTTGGAGTGCAATAAGTTGCCGTTCATATCGCAAATCAGTAAAAAGTCATCGATGGTCTCGAAGAGGTTTTGGAAGTTTCGTTTTTCTTCGATGAGGGTGCGCTCAATAGATTTACTCTTCGAAATGTCCCGCACAAAGCCGTCCCACACCAACATATTCTGTTCGCGATGAGGCACGGCACTGATGTGTAACCACTTGAGGTTTCCAGAGGTGTCTAGGATCCGAACCTCAAGATCGGCCGGAGCAAGGAATTGCTTGCCTTGCTCAAAGGCCTCTTGCAATAAAGGAATATCGATTTCGTAAAGCTGATCGAAAGCCAGCTTTGCATCCTTAATTAATCGGTCGGGGTTGATTCCCAGTACACTTTCGTGGCCCTTACTCAGATAGGGGAAAGAAAATTTATGATGAGGAGAGCACGTGAGCTGAAAGACCGTGACACTGGGCAGGTTATCGCCCATTAATCGGATATGCTTTTCACTTTTAGTGAGGGCCTCTGTTTTTTGTGAAAGACTCTTTCTCATCTGTTTTAGGCGAATAAGAAAGCCGAGAAGCAATACGGTATTGGAGGCGAGAATAGAGATAATAACGGCGTCACTGCCCAGATGCTCTAAAACGTGCGAGCCTTCATTTGCGGCAAACACATCAAACGGTACAACCGTAACCATACCGCAGATCAGCCATAAAGCCCGACGGTAGATGAGGCGGTTCGTTCCTTCAATAGAGGTTCTTTTATAATACATAAGAGCCATATATATTAGATAAAGTCTAATGAATCAAAAGGAAAGCAACGTTTCGTGCAGTTCGCATAAGGGAAGACCAACCACATTGGTATAAGAACCCCTAATAGAGCGAACCATATGGGCCGCCCCGCCTTGAATCGCATAGGCGCCCGCCTTATCCATGGGCTCCCCCGTTAAAATATAGGCCTCAATTTCTGTATCATCCAGCGTTCGAAAAATCACTTCAGTGATCACAGAAAACACCACCGTACGCGTTGGACCCTTCACGCATACTCCCGTGATCACCTCATGCGTGCTTCCCGAAAGAAAACGAAGCATTTCTTTTGCGTGGTGAGCATGGTCCGGTTTCCCGAGAATAGTATCTTGGTATACCACAATAGTATCCGCCGCAATCACCACGCCCGTGGCCACAACCGCATGGGCTTTTTCCTTTGCAAGGCGTTCCGCAAATGCACGCGGGCGCTCTTTTGCTAGCGGCGTTTCATCAATTTCCGGAACAACAACACGAAAGTCGATCCCGAGGGTGGTCAAGA
>JAOZSZ010000099.1 GCA_029939385.1 Pontiella sp.
GGGGCTTCTGGCACATGGGGCAATTCGCCGCCGACTACCGCAAGCTCTTCGGCGAAAATCCCTCCGCCACCCTCGGGTGCGATGCCCAGTCCTGCAAATCCTCCTGTCCCTTCCGTAGCCAATGCCTGGTCTGCCTTGGGGCGAAGCGGGGCGCGTAGAGCCTAGAAAGGGGACTGCTTCCGCGAACCCCAATCTCCTCCATCCGTTCACTATTCTTTTCAAATTTTCCTAGAATCCCGCTTGACCTCGTTTTGAGCATATGCTCATATCCGCACAACCGGAGACCGTTCATGCCACGACCAGTAAGTCCAAGAGAAATTGAAGAGCCCCCAGAATCTACCTGGTTTAAGCCGACGGGGATTCCAATGAAGGATCTTCAGGAAGTTGTGCTGACGTTCGATGAAATTGAAGCCATACGCTTGGCCGATGCCGAAGGGCTCTATCAAGAACAGGTAGCCGAACTGATGAAGGTTTCTCGGCCGACGATCGGGCGCATCCTGGCCTCGGCTCGTCAGAAGATTGCCGACGCACTGGTGCACGGAAAAGCCATCCGAATGGAAGGTGGAACCATCCAGATTCGTAACCAGAGATCGGGAAAACTCTGCCGCGGCAAAAATCCCTCTTGGAAAAGCAACTGTCCAAAATCATTTCTTACAACTCATAAAAAAAAGGAAATCATATGAAAATTGCATTTACCGCCAGCGGAGACTCGTTGAGCGCTCCCCTCGACCCGCGCTTTGGCCGCGCCCCCGGATTCTTGATCTATAACGATGAAGACGGCACATTGAAAAGTGTGAACAACGAACAAAATCTGAACGCAGCACAAGGGGCAGGAATCCAAGCCGCACTGCTCATCTGCAAGCAAGATGTCGATTGTTTGATTACGGGCCACTGCGGCCCAAAGGCGTTCCAAACCTTGGAAGCCGCCCATATCAAGGTCTATCATTGCACGGCCAAAACGATTGAAGAAGCCTACGCTCAATTCAAGGCGGGCGAATTAATTGAAGCGAAAGTAGCCAACGCGGATTCACACTGGGTTTAAAAAAGATACCATCCTGAAATACGACATCCCTAGCCCATAACTGGAAATAAGGAAAATCCAATATGTTCGATGAGCTGATGGCAAAAATTGATGCTCGGCCGGATAACTTCGGGACGATGAAGGATGCTTCTGCCCACGCAAAGATTAAAGGCCCGTGCGGCGATACGGTGGAGGTCTGGTTGCGCATCGATGGCGGAAAGATCCGTAAAGCCAGCTTCATGTCCGATGGGTGTGCCTATTCCTCAGCCTGCTGTAGTGCGGCGGCAAAACTGACGGAAGGCATGACCCCTTCCGAAGCGGATCAGCTCGGCCCAGATACCGTCCTCTCGGCCGTCGGCTCCGTTCCTTCCGATCATCAGCATTGCGCTCTCCTCGCCACGAACGTCATTAAAAAAGCCTTGGCCGATTCTTCTGTAAAACCGGCCAAAAAATCATTTCAACAAAAACTTAAACAAATGTTTAGTCCTAACCCTTCGGAGAAAAACCATGTCTAGTTGTCCTTCAAAAAATCCAGCCTCCACCGATGATGACCAAAAAAAAATTAATGCGAGAATGAGCAAAATCCAACACAAGATTTTTGTGATGTCCGGGAAAGGCGGGGTGGGGAAAAGTACGATTGCTGTAAATATGGCGGTCACTCTGGCGGAGTCGGGGAAAAAAGTGGGGCTACTGGATATTGATATTCACGGACCGAGTGTTCCCACCATGCTGGGTCTTTATCAGATGCCCCTCGTCCAAAATGAGAACTCCATCGAGCCCGTTCTTGCCGGCAACCTAAAGGTGATGTCGATTGGATTTATTTTGAACCATGAAGACGATGCTCTCATCTGGCGCGGCCCCATGAAAATGGGGGTCATTAAGCAGTTCCTCGGCGATGTTGAATGGGGAGAGCTAGACTACCTCATTGTCGACTGCCCTCCCGGCACGGGCGACGAACCGCTTTCTATTTGTCAACTGGTTGAAAATCCTGATGGCGCAGTGGTCATCACAACACCGCAACGAGTCGCCGCAGTGGATGTTCGTAAATCACTCACCTTTTGTAAAAAACTAAACGTTCCCGTTCTTGGAATCATAGAAAATATGAGCGGCTTTTCCTGCCCTAAGTGCGGCGAAGTATCCGAAATTTTCAGAACTGGTAGCGGCCAGAAAATGGCAACTGATTTTGATATTCCTTTTCTGGGTGCACTTCCGATTGAACCCGCCATTGTCGCCGCCTGTGACGGCGGCGTCCCCTTCATCCAGCAGTATGAAAACACCGAAACCGCCAAACTGATGAAAAGCTTAATGGCTCCTATCGTGGCATTATCAGAATAAAAAAACCGCCATGTTAAAAATACTCCAACAGATTCAAAAGCGGTTGATTGTGGCGATCCCCATCATCATGGTCTTGGGTCTTGGCGCCGGCCTGATATGGGACCCCGCACCCCTTAAACAGCTGATTATTCCGCTCACCTTCCTGATGGTTTATCCGATGATGGTTAACCTTCAGCTGAAGAAAGTGATTGAGGGCGGGGATGTGAAAGTTCAAGTGGTCACCCAACTCCTGAACTTCACGATTCTTCCGTTACTCGCATTTTTCCTGGGCAAGTTGGCCTTTCCAGATGCGCCCTATATTGCGCTCGGCCTGCTGCTAGCAAGCCTGCTTCCCACCTCCGGAATGACGATCTCTTGGACCGGTATGGCCCAAGGAAATATGGCCGCCGCCGTGAAAATGACGGTCTTTGGACTGCTGATTGGTTCGATCCTGACGCCGATCTATATTAAGGGGCTGATGGGCACTGTTATTGAAATTCCTATGGCCAAGATTTTTAAGCAGATCATGGTCGTGGTGGTGCTTCCGCTGGTGCTCGGCAACGTGACCCAGCGTCTCTTAATTGCCCGCTATGGCATGGCGCACTACCAAAAAGATTTGAAGCCCATCTTTCCGCCCATCTCCACGCTTGGCGTTTTGGGTATTGTCTTTGTGGCGATGGCCCTGAAGGCACAATCCATCGCCTCTAATCCCGGCCAGCTGGTCTCTCTGATTATTCCCTTGCTTGTGCTCTATGGCCTAAACTTTTTAATCAGCACCTTAGTCGGAAAGTACTTTTTCAATCGAGGCGATGGGATTGCCTTGGTCTACGGAACGGTCATGCGCAACCTTTCGATTGCCCTCGCCATTGCCATGACGGCCTTCGGAGAAGAGGGTTCCGAGATTGCATTAATTATTGCGCTCGCCTACATCATTCAGGTTCAAGCCGCCGCGTGGTACGTCAAATTTACGGACCGCATTTTTGGCCCAGCGCCGGAAGTTACCGTCGGGAACCTCATGCTCGAAGGCGTCTTTTCTCTGCACCTTTCCGACACCTTAACCGGTGCGGTAAAGCTTTTGTCCGAAGAGCACATCCACTCTTTCGTCGTACTCGACGACCACGAAAAGGCAAATGGCATGCTCTTCACGGCGGATATTCTCGATGCACTAGCCGATGAAGTGCCCGGCGATACCTCCCTTTCGGACCTGTCGCTGAAACCCGTAGTTTTCGCCACCGCGAAAACCCCACTAAAAGAGGCGTTGGCTCGTATGAGACGAACCCACGAATACAAAGTCATCATATTGGATCAAAACAATATCCCCTCGCACGTTTTAACCCATGAAGAAATTATTCGGCATATGGCCGAACAGAAATGTAAATAACTAGGAGAGAAGTTCTATGAAAGTTGTTGTAATTGGCGGCGTAGCCGCTGGACCGAAAACGGCATCCCGCATTCGCCGTCTGTACGATACCGCCGATGTTACTGTCGTGGAAAAAGGCGAGTTCCTTTCCTATGCTGGCTGCGGACTGCCCTATTATATTTCAGGCATGGTGGACTGCCAGGAGGCCCTGCGCTCCACACCGACAGGAGCGGTTCGCGATGGGGTCTTCTTCCGTAATGTGAAAGATGTGCACGTGATGAACCACACCGAGGCCACCGCCATCGACCGCGAAAACAAACGCGTCACCCTTAAATTAGAAAGCGGCGAAACCAAAAATCTTGACTATGACAAGCTTGTGCTGGCCACCGGCGCCAACTCATTCATTCCGCCGATCCCCGGAGTTGAACTAGAAAACATCTACAACCTAAAAGACATTCATGATGCAGATGCCATCAAGGAAACACTCGCTAAACACCAGGCCCTCAATGCCGTGATTGTCGGAGGTGGATTGATCGGCGTGGAAGTGGCGGAAGCCTTCCACGAAATGGGCTGCCGGATTACCGTCGTTGAATTCCTTCCCAACATCCTTCCAATGATGGATCCCGAAATGGCGACCTTAGTTGAAGGTCACTTTGAAGCGCATGGCGTTCGCATCAAGACCAGCACGAAAGTCACGGCATTCGAAGGCAACGGAAAGGTTGAAAAAGTAATTACCGACCAAGGTGAAATTCCTGCCGACATCGTTATCATGGCCGTCGGCGTGCGCCCCGCCACCCAACTCGCTATCGATGCTGGCCTCGAAATTGGCCCCACCCGCGCCATTGCCGTTAATGACCGGATGCAAACATCCGATCCCAACATCTTTGCCGCCGGCGACTGTGCGGAAAAAACCAACATTATTACCGGAAAGCCCTGCTATGTTCCGCTGGGATCGACCGCCAATAAGGAAGGCCGCGTGGCCGCGAATACGATCTGCGAAGTCCCCGACTCATTCCCCGGCGTACTCGGATCTGCCATCTGCAAAATCTTTGATTTCAGCGTCGGCCGCACCGGGCTGGGAGAAAAGGAAGCACGCGATGCCGGCTATGATGTCGTCACCTGCCAAGCACCTGCCCCCGACAAACCCCACTTCATCCCTTCAGCAAAGTTGCTATACCTTAAGTTGATTGCTGACCGAAAAACTCGCAAGTTGCTCGGGGCGCAAGCCACCGGAATGGGGGTTGTTGACCGACGGATCGATATTGCCGCCACGGCGATCACCACCGGAATGACGGTCGACCAGTTCGCTCAGCTCGACCTTTCGTATGCGCCGCCCTTCTCTCCAGCGATGGACAACATTCTTGCCGCCGCCAATATTCTGCGGAACAAGATGGATGGCCACATGGAAGGCATCTCTCCCTCAGAAGTTTGTGCGATGCTCGAAGAGGGAAAAAGCTTCACCTTCCTCGATGTCCGCACCCCCGATGAACTCGAACAAATGCGTATTGAAGGAGCGGTTCATATTCCACTAGGTGCCGTTCGACGCCGCATGGATGAGCTCGATAAAACCAAACCGGTCGTCGCCTTCTGTAAAATCTCCCTTCGGGGCTACGAGGCGGCTCTTATTTTGAAACAGGCCGGCTTCACCGACGTCAAAGTGATGGACGGCGGCATTCTCATGTGGCCCGGAGAATTGATTCGAGACTAACGGGTTCAATGGCCGCAAAAAACGTAGCGAGATCAACCCTCTTTCCTGAGGCTCTTTACGTTTCTTCGCGGCCCATTTTAACCTTCATATTATATAAAAATTAAAGGAACAAAATTATGAAAATAGCCATTCCCATCGCCAACGGAAAACTGAGTATGCACTTCGGGCACTGCGAAAAATTTGTCATGATCGATGTCGATCCCGAGACCAAAACAATCCTCGGCAGCACCGAACTTGATCCCCCCGCCCACGAACCTGGCGTACTCCCCCGCTGGCTGGCAGAGCAAAAAACAAACTTGATTATTGCGGGTGGCATGGGGCAACGCGCCCAAGATTTATTCACCGGACAAGGTATCTGCGTGACGGTTGGTGCCCCATCGGAAACTCCCGAGCAACTCGTACAAAGCTATTTAGAAGGTACGCTAGAAGCTGGGAGCAATGCCTGCGACCACTAATTAGAAAGGAGTCTCCAATGCCCCTGTTTGAATACCGATGC
>JAOZSZ010000100.1 GCA_029939385.1 Pontiella sp.
GAATAGACCAGACTACATAGGTCGACCACATCTGAGCCATTGGCCTCAATCCAGTCGAGCCCCGTGATTCCTGCGTCGAGCATGCCGTGTTCCACATAGCGACTCATTTCCTGCGATCGTAGAATCCGAATTTCAATATCTTCGTCGTCAATCGCTGGGAAATAAGATCGGGATCCTCCTTTGATGGTGAACCCTGCTTTTTTAAATAATGCGTATGTTGATTCCTGTAAACTACCTTTGGGTAGTCCAATAATTAGTTTTTTCATAAATCCTTTTCCTCTTCTTTGCTTATGATTGGAAAGAGCGAAATATAGAGGATGAAGCACGGGCGTCCAATACCATTGTAAAAAAATTCTTATTTTAGAAGGTTTTAGGAATCCCCTTTACCGAGCCTCGGAAAACCGATAACTCTATACCTTTATTTTATGCACCCGTGGCGCAATTGGATAGCGTATTTGGCTTCGAACCAAAAGGTTGCAGGTTCGAATCCTGCCGGGTGCGCCACTTTTAGGATTAGATTGAATATGAATGATGCAATTTTTAAGGATTGGGGGCTTCCGGTCCGTCACCTATTTTTAGCTGCAGGGCCATGTAGTGCGGAAAGTGAGACGCAAGTGTTAGAAACAGCACGCGCGCTAGCCAAGCATGATGTGAGTTTTATGCGTGCGGGAATCTGGAAGCCGCGGACGCGTCCGGGGAGTTTTGAGGGCGTTGGCCTGAAAGGACTTTCCTGGATGGATCGTGCCCGGTCAGAGACCGGTTTGAAAATAGGGACAGAAGTGGCGGATCCTTCGCATGTGGAAGCTTGTCTTGAATATGGTTTGGATGTTCTTTGGATTGGGGCGCGCACGTCGACGAATCCTTTTTCAATGCAGGCGATTGCTGATGCATTGAAAGGAAGCGATATTCCTGTTTTTGTAAAAAATCCAATGAGTGCGGATATTGGCCTATGGATGGGGGCGATCGAACGATTAATCAATGCGGGGCTCACAAAAGTAGGTGCAATTCACCGTGGGTTTAGCTCGACGCTTGAAATGCGTTATCGCAATGCACCAAATTGGAAGCTCCCAATCGAACTTAAGCGTCACATGCCAGAAATTCCAATGATTTGCGATCCAAGCCATATTTGCGGAAAATCAGAATTGATTTCATTGATTGCACAAGAGGCCATGGATCTACTATTTGATGGATTGATGGTGGAGGTGCATCTCGATCCGCCTCGGGCATTAAGTGATGCTGAGCAGCAACTAACTCCTCCGCAGTTTTTTGAAATGATTGGAAATCTTGATTTGCCCCATGAACAAAGTGATAGTCCTTCTTTTATTAGCCAAATAAGCGAGTTGCGAGAAGGCATTGATGAACTGGATAGTCACTTGTTGGAGTTGCTTAGTCAGCGCATGAATATCGTGCGTGAAATGGGAAGGATTAAAGTGGAACAAAATGTATCTACCCTTCAGCCGAATCGGTGGCAAAAAATTCTCGAAGATCGTGTGGGTAAAGGAGAGGCTCTGGAACTTTCTAGAGATTTTGTGCTTCAGCTTATGCAGTCCGTTCATGAAGAGGCGATTCGTCAGCAGGAAGCCAGTCGCACTGAAGGCTAAAGCTTGACGTTTGATTCGCAGGGGCGTTTCTTTGTATTTACAAAGTTTGCTCAATGAAATAGTAGGGTCAAGTGATAGACAACCTAGGTTGTCTTTGCCAGTTTTGAAAATCTTTGAATGGGAGGGCTATATGCCAGTTAAAAGAAAATATAAAGTGAATGGTACTAAGGATTTTATCATTTTTTCGGGAATCTTTTTTTTCCTCTGTCTATGGGCAATTAAAGATGCATGGTATCCTTCTCCGAAAGTAATTAAAAAGCATCCACAGCAAATTGAAGTCTCTTTTAATATTGATGGAGCTATTGCTCAATGGCATGTAGCGAAAGGTGATTCCGTTGGTGAAGGGCAGTTACTGGTCGAACTTCAGCAAAGTAAAATGCAAGTGGATTTTGATGCCGCCAAGAAAAAGTACGCTACGGAAAAAGAAGAAATTATTCTCCTCGATTTCACATTGCGTAATGCAAAAGCGAACCATATATCGGATGCAGAAATTACAACATTGGAGCAACGTCAAGTGGTTGCGGAAAGTGAAATGGATCATACACTTGAAGAAGTGAATGTCATGCGAGAGAGAATGAACTCCAGTGGATTATATTCCCCGAGCAAGGGGGTAGTAAAAGAGTTATTAGCGAGTACGTATAGCCAGATTGAGCAGGGTCAGGGGGTTGTAATGATTGATCCTAAAGATCATTTTTACCTCTTTAATAAGAGTTTAGCCATTCTAAGTTTTTTCGCTTTTTGGATATTTTTAGGGCTCCATATCCTTTCAAATTAACAAAATTTCCCAATCTATTAATAATGATAGGATTGGCTTGACCGTTTTCCGCGGCAGACTATTATCCGTGAATCATTTTTTCTGCACCAGCGGTGTAATTTTTTTGAAATGTCTTATAAGACAAGGAGATATGTAAATGACTAAAAGAGATTTGGTAATGCGTATTGCAGATGAAACAGGACTGATCCAGCAAGATGTTTATGCGGTTATTCAGAAGAGTCTGGACTATATTGTGGATGCGCTTGATGAGGGCGATACGGTTGAGTTTCGCAATTTTGGTGT
This sequence comes from Pontiella sp., assembly GCA_029939385.1. Classification (GTDB taxonomy): domain Bacteria; phylum Verrucomicrobiota; class Kiritimatiellia; order Kiritimatiellales; family Pontiellaceae; genus Pontiella. The sequence goes on from JAOZSZ010000100.1 coordinate 2,659, forward strand.
CTTCGAAGTTCGTGAAAGAAAGCAACGTATTGGCCGCAATCCAAACAAACCCGAAAACGTGGTTACCATCCCTGCGCGCAAAGTGGTGAAATTTAAACCCGGTAAAATTATGCGTGAAAAAATAACGGGTTGCTAAACGGATTTTGAATCATGGCTTCTAGTGAATTTCAGCCTCTTCAAGGGATGTCCGATATTGGTGTGCCAGAGATTTGGCTCTGGCAAATGATCGAACAACGTGCCCGAACACTTTTTAGTTGCTATAACTACGAAGAGTTACGGACGCCTTCTCTCGAAAAACTTTCTGTTTTTAAGCGTTCTATCGGTGATACCACCGATGTAGTTCAAAAAGAGATGTATTCCTTCATCGATCGCGGGGGGCGTGAACTCGCATTGCGTCCCGAGGGCACTGCGGGAACCATTCGCCACTTAGCAGGACGCGGCGAAGAGGGGCTTAATGCTCGTGTCTTTTATATCGCTCCCATGTTTCGTTGTGAACGCCCTCAAGCGGGGCGTAAACGGCAGTTCCACCAGGTGGGCGTCGAAGCCACGGGTGTGCCAAATCCGTTGGCTGATGCTGAGTGTATCGCTCTTCAGCAACATTTACTTGAAGAATGGGGACTTACGGGGTCTAAAATTCAAATTAGTACTCGAGGGGAACTCTCCGATCGACAGCCGGTGGCCGATGGCTTGCGAAATGCGTTGCAACCGCACCTTTCGGATCTTTGTAGCGATTGCCAACGGCGCATTAATGAAAATGTTTTACGAGTGATTGACTGCAAAAATAAAAATTGCGGAAAAATTGTTGATCAAATTCCCTCACCCGTTGATTTTATGAGTGAAGAGTCTCGTCAATATTTGGATACGGTTATTCATACCTTGAAAAAAATGGGTATCGAAGTGGAACTGAACCCAAAACTAGTTCGCGGACTAGATTATTATGTCCATACCGTATGGGAAATTACACACGGTGCGCTTGGTGCACAAAATGCAATTGCCGGAGGTGGCCGCTATGAAATTGCATTGGGCAAAAAAGGGGTTCCCGGTGTGGGGTTTGCTATGGGTATGGAACGAGTGATTACCTCCCTTGAGTCCTGTGGAGTTACGGCCGATCAGTTTGTGCCCTCCGATGGAATTTGGCTTATTTCATTAGGCGAAAAAGCACTCATTGAAAATATGAAGATTGCCCGTAAGTTACGCGAAAAGGGACTGCGCTGTGGCATGGACTTAGAAGTTAAAAGCATGAAGGCTCAGATGCGTAAGGCGAATAAGGCTAGGGTGAAGAAAGTTATCATCTGTGGTGAGGATGAAATGGCCAAAGGAATACTTTTAGTTAAAGATATGAACGAAGGCTCTCAGGAAGAGCTGAGCCTTGAAGACGTAATACGTGATGCATAATTTTTAAATCGTTGAAAATTATAGATTATTCATCACCCCCACATTTAGGAGAAAAAATGCATCGATATAGAACTCATACTTGCGGCGAACTCAGAAAAGAGAACGTGGATCAAATAATTAAGATTTCCGGATGGATTAATAGTGTCCGCGATCATGGAGGTATTATTTTTATCGATCTGCGCGATCATTATGGCCTGACGCAGGTGGTCATCGACCCCTCCCAATCCTTCTATAAAGGGGTTGAGCATTGGCGAGTTGAATCGACTATTTGTTTTACGGGTAAAGTAGTTGATCGTATCCCCGCAGCTATAAACCCCCGACTTTGTACTGGTGAAATTGAAGTTGTAGCTGAGACGATGGAAGTGCTTGGTGAATCGGAAGTTATTCCGTTTCAAGTAGCCAAAGATGAAGAATGCAATGAAGCATTACGACTTGAATACCGTTTTCTCGATCTGCGTCGTAAGAAATTACATGATAATATTATTTTGCGTTCTAAGGTGATCTCTCGAATGCGTGAGCTGATGACCGATAAAGGGTTTATGGAAATCCAAACCCCCATCCTCACAAGTAGTTCCCCCGAAGGCGCTCGCGACTATCTTGTGCCGAGCCGCGTTCATCCGGGCAAGTTTTATGCATTACCGCAAGCCCCTCAGCAGTTTAAACAACTGTTAATGACTTCCGGATTTGATCGTTACTTCCAGATTGCCCCATGCTTTCGTGATGAAGATGCTCGGGCAGACCGTTCGCCGGGAGAATTCTACCAACTTGATATGGAAATGGCCTTCGCTACACAGGATGATGTATTTGAAGTCAATGAAGACGTGCTCTACAAACTCTTTACTGAGTTTTCAGAGAAGCAGGTTGATAAGCCGCCTTTCCTTCGACTTCCCTTTCTTGAAGCCATGGATAAATATGGTTCTGACAAACCTGATCTGCGTAACCCGCTTATTATGCAGGATGCCTCTGAGTTGTTCCGTAACTGTGACTTTAAGGCCTTCGCCGGTGTTGTTGCTTCTGGCGGTGTAGTGAAGACCATTGCGGCAAAGGGATGTGCCGGGCAAACACGTAAGTTTTTCGATAATATGATTAAGTTTGCTCAGTCTGTTGGTTCTAAAGGGCTCGGCTACTTACGCTGGATAGACGGTGAAGTACAAAGTCCTATTGCTAAATTCCTGTCCGAGGAGACTCTTAATCAGCTTAAAGAGCTTGGCGGGATTGAAGATGGAGATGTCATGTTCTTTGTTGCGGATAAGCTTAAGGAAGCTACTGCAATTGGTGCGGCGGTTCGCGATGAGCTTGGAAAACGTCTTGAGCTAATCGATGAAAATGTCTTTAAATTTTGCTGGATCATTGATTTTCCAATGTATGAACTCGATGACGATGGAAAAGTGGAATTCAGTCATAACCCGTTCTCGATGCCGCAGGGGGGGATGAAAGATATTGAGGAAAAGGACCCTCTTGATATTTTGGCCTATCAATATGATATTGTTTGCAATGGAACTGAGCTTTCCTCTGGTGCTGTCCGGAACCATAATCCAGAAATGATGTATCGTGCGTTTGAAATTGCAGGATATGATCGTTCGGTGGTGGATGATAAGTTTCCCGCACTGCAACGTGCATTTAAGTATGGGGCGCCACCGCATGCCGGTATTGCACCAGGAGTCGATCGCATTATTATGCTTTTAGCTAACGAACCGAATATTCGTGAAGTCATTGCCTTTCCCATGAATCAACGGGCGCAGGACTTACTTATGGGGGCTCCTGGAAATGTTGAGCATGTTCAAGTGCGTGATCTACATCTTAAGATTCATCTCCCCAAAAAGGTGGAAAAAGAAATAGAAGAGTA
>JAOZSZ010000300.1 GCA_029939385.1 Pontiella sp.
TTCTGAACCAGAAATCACCATCGGTGGCGACCATATCTCGTTTGCCTATTGGTTCTATCAATAACCATGAAATCATTCTGCACCAACCTCTGGATCGAAAGGATGCCCTATCTTCTTTTTATCTTGGCCATTATTATTTTTGCAGCCAATCCTTTTAGCTTGCTAGACTTCCCGCTCGATGATGCCTGGATTCATCGAGTTTATTCCCAGTCCTTTGCCTATGGCCATGGATTTGAATACAACCCCGGCCAGCAGGAGGCCGGTTCCACTAGTCCACTCTGGAGCATTATCACCGCCCCAGCCCATGGGTTGGAATCGCTCGGCACCGATGCCGTGGTGCTAGCTGTTAAATTTTTTGGGATCATACTGGCACTTTCTGCGGTCGGTGCAGTTCGGAAAATTGGGCCGCTCCTCGGAAGTTCTGAAAAAATAGGCCTCATTGCCGCTACTTTATTTGCACTGGATCCTCGGCTGGCATTTTCCGCCCTGTCCGGGATGGAAACCACACTCCTCCTCGCGCTTTGGCTTAGCGCGACACTCAACCTACTTCGCGGACGTTTTGTGTTGGCCGCCCTACTCGCCAGCCTCACACCAACCGCCCGCCCTGAAGCACTCGTTGTGCTCCCCATCTATGCCTTAGCCCTCCTTCTATCTGCCCCTCGCAAGTATTGGACTTTAGCTCTGCTTCCAATCCCCATGTTCTGTTGGAGCCTCTTTTGTAAGTTTGCCAACGGGCACTGGCTACCGACCACCTTTTATATGAAATCAACCTCGGTTGAGATCGGCATGCAACAAGTTAAAGATGCGTGGAACCTATTGGGGCTCAACGGCCCATTCCCTTCCGTGGTGGTTGCAATACTTCTCCTTTTCATGTTTATTTTTCTGCTTCGCCAAAATCAGAATTTTAAGGCGATCCTGCTTCTGCTCGGAGCCCCACTGGCCTTTCTCTTTGGAGTCCTCTTTTCTAGAGAATTCCTAATGGATGGCTATTACTGGCTCCGCTGGACCGACCCGGCCACCATAATCCTTACCGCAACGGCGACGCTTGGGTTTGGTATCGTTCTAACTTCGTCTAAAACCTGGAGGCCTAAAATCGCCGTTGGACTTGTTTTGCTTATCGCACTACCCCATTTTATTGGATCGTTTACATCATGGAGGAAGCGACTTATTTCTGACTCGCGCGCGATCAACTTGATCACTATTCAGGCTGGGAAATGGATCAATAAAAACACGCCGAAAAATACGGTCATTGGGGTAAACGACGCCGGAGCAACACGTTATTTTGGGAAGCGCAGAACCCTCGATCTAATGGGGCTTAATTGCGCCGATATTGCCTTTAAACGAATGAACTCTGAAAACAGAGGCGTTATCGACTATCTCGCCATAACACCTACTTGGTTTTATGGGAAAGGGATCTATGAGAATCTTCCGGCTTGTACCAACTTCTCAATCCCACCCGCCGAATACACCATTACCAGCAACAAAGGACAGGCAGAAATCGTTATTTTCCGTTGTCAATAAAGCCCTATAATTTGACCTAATAAAAAACCTTCCAGAGGAAAAGGCCGTGAGGCTGGGCGGTTTGAACTTTGGCAGTACGCTTGCCGGAGGCAAGGATGTCGAGAGCCTCTTCGGGCTCGAGCCGCCCCATCCCCACGTGAATAAGGAACCCGGCAAGGCCGCGTACCATTTTATAGAGGAACCCATTTCCTTGAACTTCCAAGGTAATATCAGCGCCGTGTTTACGGACATGAAGCGAATAGAGCGTTCGAACCGTAC
>JAOZSZ010000101.1:0-1822 GCA_029939385.1 Pontiella sp.
TCCTCAACATTCACGCTATATTCAATATTAAAGTAGTACGATGCGGTTTCGGTAAAATCCCATAGATAATTAGCCGCCGCACGAATCTCGACAAAGTCATACTCCGCCAAGACGGTACGTTCATAAACCCAGTTCACACCAATACTAGTATCAAACATCATGGTTTCTTTATTAATGAAGTAGTAGCCCACGTCCGGACCCAATTTAAGCCGCGTACGAATCTGTTTCATCGAATCGGTGTAGGCCTCACCAAAGGCTCCACCAAAAAAGTTTCCGCCGCCGAATTTATGCCGATAGTCGCTCTGCCCGCGGAACTGACCTTCCGTTTGGTCTCCTTCCGTCTTTCCGTATTCCCCATACAAATTATTAAGCCAATCGTTCTCCTCCGAAAATCGGTCCGCTTTAATATGCAGGGTGAATAGTGACTTTTCGGTATTTCCATCCTTGTAGGTTGCGCCCATAGCTACGCTATTTTTCCATACTACATCCGTTGCAGCCGAATCAGAAAATCCGACGCCGGGAAGCGCAATAAGCATTATTAACAAAAGGTCTTTGTGATACTTCATTTATTCTCCTTATTAATTTTTAATTTCGAAGCATAACCAAAGAGCACAAAAAGCTACAACCTTATTTGAAAAAGTCCCTGCCCCGCCTTGCCATTTCTCTCCCTCCTTCACCGGAAAAATTCATAGAAATCGATTAAGGTTAAAATACCCCTGTTTGAGTCGATGCCGAGTTGACACCATGATTTTACCGTTTAAAATTTTGGAAGAATAAAAAGGAGAAATAATATGGCCTTTGACCAAACTAAAGACGCACTCGAACACGCACGCACATTTCATCAGAAACTCAGTGCATTCTATACGGACCTAAAAGAATCAGCAGACAAGGAGCGTACGCGTGCAATGCTTAATTATATGAGCCAACACGAAGACTATCTCGCCGACCGTCTATCTCAATATGAAGAACAGGTATCCAAAAACATCCTCGACTCCTATTTTAAATATGGCTCCGAATCTATAAAATTAACGCCCATCTCTGATTTTGAAATCAAACCCGAAATGGATGTAGATGATGTTATTGCTGCTGCCATGCACTTTGATGCCTGTCTTATTGAGTTTTACCGCGAAATGATGCAGCGCTCACTTTCAGAAAAAGTACACGAAGTATTTGAAAACCTACTGGACATGGAGCAACACGAAAAGATCGAGTTGAGCAAACAGTTCCTTGGACTCCGATCTCTTTAATCCTCCTCTGGCATCCTCAAAACCACAGAGTCCAAGCCACCACTCCAGATGAAGACCCTGTTTTTGCCTTCCCTAATATATAGGTTTCCGGGGTTGCGTCTTTCCCTGCAGAGATTCTCTGTGGTAAAAAAATCATATCTGCAATTCGTAATATGAAACCGGAGAAATCCTATGCATAATTATACCTATACCCCGATGATTCAACATCATGATGATGACACCCCTTACCGCCTCATCACCACCGACGGGATTCGTGTCGAAACGTTTAAGGGTAAAGATATGCTCATCATCCAACCCGAAGCCCTCGAACGGCTCGCCTATGAAGCCTTCGCCGATAATTCCTTTTTTCTCCGCCCCGGACACCTGCGGCAGGTCGCTAAAATTCTCGACGACCCCGAGGCCAGCGAAAATGATATCTTCGTTGCCAAAGCCTTTCTGGAAAACTCTATCATCGCCGCATACGGCGAGCTCCCCACCTGTCAAGACACCGGAACCGCCATCATCACAGGAACCAAAGGCGCACAGGTCTGGACCGACTTCGATGAAAAGGAAGCGTTATCCAACGGGATTCATCG
>JAOZSZ010000101.1:1922-5858 GCA_029939385.1 Pontiella sp.
CACAGGTCTGGACCGACTTCGATGAAAAGGAAGCGTTATCCAACGGGATTCATCGCGCCTTTGAGAACTTTAACCTGCGCTATTCCCAGATTGCTCCGACCTCCATGTTTATCGAAAAAAATACCGGCAACAACCTGCCCGCACAGATCGATCTCTATGCGGGGTCCGGCGCCGAAATGAACCTTCTGTTTATCGCTAAGGGCGGGGGTTCCGCCAATAAGTCCTACCTCTTTCAAAAGACCAAATCGCTATTGACCGAAAAGAACCTCACCGCCTTTATCAAGGCCGAGTTCTTCAATATTGGCACTGCGGCCTGCCCGCCCTACCACTTTGCGGTCGTCATTGGCGGGACCTCTGCCGAAGCCACTATGAAATATGTTAAGCTGGCCTCCACCGGCGCACTCGATGATTTGCCCACCTCCGGCGATGCCTCCGGGCGGGCCTTCCGCGATCTTGAATGGGAAGATAAGATTCTAAAAATGGCACAGGATTCAAAAATCGGCGCCCAGTTTGGAGGAAAATATTTCTGCCATGATGTCCGGGTGATCCGTATGCCGCGTCATGCCGCCAGCTGCCCCGTCGGCATTGGCGTCTCCTGCTCCGCTGACCGAAATATTAAAGCCAAAATTACCCGCGACGGCGTCTTTCTCGAGCAACTCGAACATGATCCTGCAAAATATGCGCCCGCCAATCTGGGCAAAGAAACCGATGATGCCCCTATTATTGATCTCAACCGACCGATAGATGAAGTCCTCGCTGACCTCTCCAACTATCCTGTCCTCACCCGCGTCCGCCTGAATGGAACCCTTATTGTTGCGCGCGATATGGCCCACGCCAAGATTCAGGAAATGCTGGATAACGGCGAAGAGATGCCGGCCTATTTTAAAGATCATCCCATCTACTATGCCGGCCCCGCCAAAACCCCCATCGGGAAACCCTCCGGTTCGTTTGGCCCCACCACGGCCCAGCGGATGGATCCTTATACTGAACCCTTTCAAGCCCTGCGCGGCTCCATGATCATGCTCGCCAAGGGCAACCGAGACCAATGCGTCACCGACTCCTGTGCCAAATATGGAGGCTTCTACCTCGGGTCCATCGGCGGCCCCGCGGCCTTGCTTGCTGAGAAAAATATTAAGTCCGTCGAAGTGGTCGATTTCGAAGAACTCGGTATGGAAGCAGTTCGCAAGATTGAAGTGGTCGACTTCCCCGCCATCATCCTCGTTGACGATAAAGGGAATGACTTCTTCGCCGATATTTTGAAGGGGGAAACGTAGACGCGGCATCCTGCAGCGTTGGGGCGAGCTTGTGCGATGAATCCAGCTTTGCAATGGGTAGAGAAACCGCTCTGTGTTTTTCCTGAACGGAGCAAGATGCTCCGTCTACGAAAAAAGGAACCCACCCAAACACAGAAGGGTTAGCCGAGAATCCGGCAGCATTCTCGGTGTAGCGGTGCTTCTTAGAAGCACTCCCCTTTGTACACTGGCCTGTCTCCTCCGAAAGCGGTTCTAAAAGAACCGGCGCTACACCTCGAAAAGGCATCGGAGTGCCGACCTGCTCACGATTGGCATTTGTTCGCGTTCCTTCGTGGTTCCATTTTCTCGTATGGGCTTCGGGTGTAAAACTAAGGGCTTCTCTGCCGTGACTTTTCCGACAGACTGTTGCACTCTTCCTTTTTTGCGCGTTATGGGCTGCTAAGGCCGCTTGATACATTTACAACTTTAAACAAAAGGATCGCCACTCATGCTTTCACTTCTAATTTCAATTCTGATTTCCATCACGCTGGTTATGACTCTAATCGCTTCGGAAATAAAAATGGGGACAACGATCTTCTTCGGTATTATCAGCTTTTTGGCTGCGTTTTATCTGATCGGCTTTCTGGTTCGCAAGAAAATTGGATCCGTTCAGAATGAGCTTCAGGAAATCATGTTCGATGGTCAGCGGCGAATGAACCGGAAGATTCAACAATTTCAAAATAAACCCGGCGGAAATATTAAACTCATACAGCGCCAAATTGAGGCCGATCAGAAGGTTATCTATAATAAAGGATTAGATTTTACCCCTCGTCTTGAGCCCTTCAAAAAGTGGTCCTTCTTAATGGGTAGACAGATTGCGACCATGCGCTTGCAATTTTTCTATCAACTCAAAGAATTCAGCCAAGTGGATGAACTTTTTTCTACCCGAGGCCTGCTGAAAGGCCCGCTGATGATGGAGCCAATGGTGGTGGCCATGAAAATTGCGCGGCAGTATAAAACCCATGATGTGGCGGGTGCAGAAAAAACCTTCAAGCGTCGTATAAAATGGTTTAGGGGCGACCGGGGCACGTTACTTTATGGAGTGATGTCTTGGATTTTTGTTAAAGAAGGGGAGCCTGATAAAGCACGCAAGCTCTTGATTAAAGCAAAAGACAGCACCGAAAATAAAACCTTCTCGCAGAATTGGGAGCGCCTCTCCAATAATAAAGTAAAAAGTTTCTCTAACGCCGACCTTGGCGACGAATGGTATGGCCTCTATCTGGAAAACCCTCCCAATCCAAAGCAACAACGGATGCGAGGAAATCCACATAAATCGCGTAGGTTCTAGACCCTCCGCTTTTCTTTCTCCTCAACCTTCCCCCCGCTTCTAGTCCGCCTGTATATCGGCGGCAGGGGCGGTCTTTTCTTTGTGATGAGCGGCGAGAAGATCGTCGAGTTTGAGCCCCGTAAGTTCCGTGAGCGTGTTGAAGAGTTTATTCATCACCCAGATCATAACGATCATGCATGGAATGAGCACAACGACATGACTGAGCCCGGTCATTTTTCCAAGTTCGGCGGTAAAAGCTTCGGTCCCGGGTTCACTTTTTAAGACAATCTTTGCGAGCGCATAATTAAGCCCTGAAGAGAGAAACATGGCGGAGGCGAGCCCCCATGTGAGACCAACCAGTCGCTTTTCAAAAACCCCTTCATTGCCCTTTTCTTTTAATGCCTGCTTTAGCCGTTTAACATCAAAAAGTGCTTCCGTCATCATAATTTTCTTAATGAGCGGAAAAGGTGTTTTTAGAGAAATCACAATCGCCAAACCGAGTAGCAGCGGAATGGCGGCCTCTTTGATCGCCATATATTCGGCCGGAAGTTTTAGGATTCCAAATACCCCCGTAAGGGAGACGCTAACAACGCCAATGATCGACATAAAGTCTGCTTTTCGATCCAGAACGAGGGTGCGCAATCCATATCCGATGGGGAAAAGTAAACCAACGACCAGTGCCCAGACGGGGCCGAGATATTTTTCTTTGCTAAGAAAACTCAGAATCGCAACGGGAATCATAACGTTGATTAGAATGCTAACCAGTAGGTTTTCTTGTTTGGGTTTTACTTCGTTCATACAATCTCCATAAATAAAAAAAAGGGAGCCTCTTTTTTAATTTTAAAATGATCAAATCCCCCGCAAGCCGAGATTTATCGTGGTTTTTATTTAAAGTAATTTGCGGAGCAAAAAGCCAACCAAACAGACATCATCGCCAAACGTGTTCTCGGGGGAAAATGCGGCGGCGTCCTGTTCTAATCCTTTGAAAATTGCAGTCAAAGGGTCGCCCGAAAGGCCTTGTGCAGAACGAAGTAACCGCTCCTCGCCATAAGGACTTCCCTCTTCATTTTCAATGTTGAATAATCCGTCCGTATAAAGCACGACGGAGTCACCGGGATTGGCTTTGCATTCGATGGTCGGATAATGGGCATGATCTTGTAATGCTAAGGCCGATCCACGAAGTACTCGGTTTTCATATAACCATCGGGCTCCGGTCGCTTGACAAAAGAGGAGAGGCGGAGGATGGCCCGCACTGGCCAGTCGGATTTTCCCGGAGGAGAGATCAAGCACAAGATAGCACGCCGTAATTTCAAGCAACAGCTGATCATGCCGAAGCAATGGAATGAGCAATTCATTCATTCGCGAAAGATAAGCTCC
>JAOZSZ010000102.1 GCA_029939385.1 Pontiella sp.
GCATCTCCATGATGGAGGTGATGCCGCCGGCGACGGCCGCGCGGGTTTCGGAATGTAGGTCGGCCTTGCGTTCTAGCCCCGGTTCGCGGCAGTGGACGTGGGTATCGATCATGCCCGGAAGCAACGCTTTCCCTTTTGCATCAATAACAGTGTCGGCCGGTTGATCGGTTAGGCTGGAATCGATTTTTTCAATCCGTCCATTTTTGATGAAGATATCGGCGGGATGAGAGGCGCCTTCATTTACAAGGTTTGCATTTGTGATGAGGATCGTTTGCATATTGGAATATTTGGGTAAAATTGGCCTAAGGTAGGAAAGGTGTAGTTATAGAAATTTTTCTAGAGGTGTTTGTTGAAATAGTTTTGGATTCGCTGAAGGTGATCTTTATCTTCTTTGTTGAGTTTTTGGAAGACGGCTTCAATTCTACTATCGGTTAGCATATTCATGAACATTTGGTAGTGGATTTCGCCGGTTGTGCCTTCCAATTTAATGGCCACTTCGAATGCTTCGATTCGGTTGGGTGGTGTTTGCTTGTACTGATCGATAAGTGTTGTGATTTTTATATTATCGTTCTTAAGATTTTCGATTGAGTCGGTAATGAGATTTTCGGGAAAGTGATTTCGCTTAATAAGTGAATCCTTTGCGGCTTGAAGCAGTAACGCATGACTTTTTTCTTCGAGGTAAAGTTCTCCCCAAAAATCGGTATCAGTAGGATTTATTTTAGAGAAAATTTGATAAAGCGTCGCTATGTTTTTTTCGAGCAAGATGCTTTCGTCAAAGAGTTTTATAACGTTGTTAAGTTCCATAATTAGAAGCAGAAGTTTTTGTTGGCATCACGTCAGTATTACAATCAATCTGGATAATATTTTTAAATGTATTTAGGTTTTTTTAGGGAATCGGCTCATTAGTTTTTTTGCAGCAGCACGAATCAGTTCTTGTTTCTCTTTGGGCAGGGAACGATCAATTTCTGTTTTTAAGTTGCCCCGCCAAATTCGCTCTTTCGTTTGGGTTGCGTAAACCAACATCGTCAAGGTACCGACTTCAACGGTATAAACATTGAGGTCGGGCTCGCGTTCTTGATAGCTCCAGTTTTTATTTTTGTGGCTATAAACGAATCCGCCAGAAAAATCATGCTCTATATTGTTATTGGTTGCGTATTCTTGTTCTTTCTTAAGCTTTACATAATAAACGATTTGCACATCGGCTTCAAGGGTGTTGCTAACCTGTCGTATGCCATAATTTTCTAACTCATTGCTTAGGGCCTTTTGAATATCTTCATTAATATATGTATCGGTTTTATCCAGAATGGTTGAGGGGCCATCAATCCATTGGTAGGTTTTAATGTTATTAAAGCTATAGTGATGATCGTATTCGGATGTGACTTTCATGGTACTACATCCGGCTATAAAAAAAATGGAAACAAGTCCTACTGCTGCAAATTTAATATTCATGAGTTCTCCTGATTGGAAATGATTATAGGTTCTGCTTTTATAGGTGTCTATGGAGAAAACAGATTTGATCATTATTGGAGGCGGGGCCGCTGGTTTAATGGCGGGGTGTGCTGCGGGAGAACTGGGGCTGAAGGCGCTAGTGCTTGAACGTAAGCACAAGCCGGGACGTAAATTATTAATGTGCGGTAATGCGCGTTGTAATTTAACTACGAATATATCCGAAGGCCGGATGCTTCAAATGTTTGGTAAGCCGGTCGATACTTTTATGGAGTCGGCTATTCATGCTTTTACACCGTCGATGTTGCAGCGTTGGTTTGCGGCAAACGGGCTGCGGACCGTTGTGAAGGCGGGAAATAAAGTTTATCCCCACACTGAACGTGCCTCTGATGTCCTTAATCTATTCACTGCGCAGCTTCGCGATAAGAACGTATCATTTGCATGTTCCTCGGTCGTTCAATCTTTGAATAAAATCAAAAATGGATTCCGAGTCTCTTTGGAGAACTTTGAAGTAGAAAGTCGCTATGTACTCATTGCTACGGGAGGGATTAGTTATCCTAAAACGGGATCGGTTGGCGAGGGTCAAGTGTGGGCCAAGAAGTTGGGTCATACGATTGAGTCATTTCGTCCAGGATTGGTTGGTTTTGAGGTCGATTCAAGTGTACTTAAAGTGCGTGTGGGGAAAATTTATAAAAAAGCGCGGGTAGAAATTATAGTAGCAGGCAAAAAAATAGAAGAAACGCGTGGGGTCTATGAAATCGAAAAATGGGGCATCGGAGGAACGGCCATCACGGATGCCAGCCGCATTATTTCCCGTCAAAATCTAAAAGATTTTACCCTACGGATTAAGTTGGACACGGGAGAGACGGAAGAGATTCGCCCATTACGCACTCGTCCCATTAAAGAAGCGATGGTGACCGTCGGGGGAGTAGCACTTGATGAGATTAATTTTAAAACTATGGAATCAAAAAAGTGTTCAGGGCTCTATTTTGCAGGAGAGGTTATCGATATTGATGGACCCACTGGCGGATATAATTTGCAGGCGGCATTTTCTACCGCTCGTCTTGCTGTTGCATCCATTGGAAAGCAATGCGGGAAAGGAGCTTTTCACTCTTTAGAAAAGCCGAAGAAACAATGGATTCGGAAATAAGGGCCGATTTTAAAAGGGTTGTGATTTAGAGTTTCGTCTGTATGGTGCGGCCCTTATTGACTTTAAAATAAAAAGGAAACGATGATTGATAACGGACAAAAAGTAAAAATTCACTATACAGGAACTCTGGATGATGGAACAAAATTTGATTCATCGGAAGGGCGCGACCCGTTAAGTTTTGAAATGGGGGCAGGGATGGTTATTCCTGGTTTTGAAACCGGAGTAAAGGACATGGCTGTGGGTGAAAAAAAATCAATTCATATCCCTGCCGCTGAGGCCTATGGTGAAGTTCGTAAAGAAATGGTAATGGAGTTTGAACGGAATCAACTTCCGGAGGGCTTGGAGCCAGAGGCGGGGATGAGCTTGCAGATGCAGGGACCTGAAGGTCAACCTATTCCTGTGCAGATTACGGCGGTGGCAGAGACCACGATTACGATCGATGCTAACCATCCGCTTGCCGGGCAAAATCTTAATTTCGAGTTAGAATTAATTAAAATTGATTCAGTTTAATTGCGCAATCTATGGAACCTATAACCCCTAATCCTTTCTGTTCACTCCCGTCGGAGAGTCGCGGGGATATGGTTCCGCTTTTGGTTATTGTTGGAGTATTTCTTTTGGGTGGGTGGTTGTTTCGTCGAAAGAAGAAAAAGGATTCCAAAAAGAAAGATTGAGTGAAAGGCGATCCGTAATAGATCGCTTTTTCTTTTAGAATTTATAGAGCAGGCTAGTGAGTAGAGCTTTGTCGTAAAACCCGCTGTCGCTGTAGTTTACATCAGTATCGCGATCAAGGCGGTATTCTAGACGAAGGAAAATATTTTGAATTAGTTTGTTCTCTAAACCACTAGAGAAGATAAAATGATATTTATCCAGATTGCCCAAATGAGTATATTTTTGGAATAGAGTTAGCGAGTTGATCATCTGCCAGCGCAATGACTGCTCCACTATAAATTTTCCCTGCGAATCGGAATATTTAGACTGGATACGGTCGTACTGGTGATACCCGGCTCCAATCGATGTGGAAAGTTTTAGCTTGGGTTGATGGAACCATTTTACTCCGAATTCCGCTGTCTGGAGATATTCGCTTTCAATTCCCCTTCGGAAATCACGCTGGTATAGAGTTTTTGAACGTGCAAAGTATTTTTCAGTGAACTCGTGCTGATAGTTTTGGGTCACGTTAAAGAAATCATCATTTTTGCGTATATCCGAGCGACTATAACGATAGGTCCAGTCCCACCTGAGATTATTTCTTTCGCCCTTCCAGTTTACATTACCGTAAATGCGGTAGGATTCGAAGGCCTCGGTTTTCTCAACCAGATTGGTTCCATAGCGGCGCAAGGTATTGGATTCACGCATCGCGATCGATAGTCCTGATTGGCCTGTCCATTGGTTTTCTTCTTTAAAATTGTCCGATAATGAGGGTTGTGATTCTTGTTGAGCAAGTAAAGGATTCGCTAATGGAGGGGAAGTGTTGGGTTTTGTGGGTTCGGGGGTAGTGATTGCTGATGCAGGAATAGCCACTTCTCCCAACATTGGCATTTCGATCTGTATTTCCAGAATATTACGGGTATTTAGGCTCACGGCCCCAAACTCATCTGATCTGAAGTATATTCGTTCGGAATCTTGCTCAAGTATTGTACCTGTGAGGATGTCACCATTTTTAAAGACAATAGTATCATCCGCAAGGGCTGTGCCGGTTGCGATCAGAAGAAGAAAAATGACGGAGAGTTTTTTCATATCAATAAAATGAATCACATTTACTTAATTTTCGGCGGATACTATCGGTTTGGTTTTGATGGGTCAATCTTGTCAAAATAGAAAAACATCCTTGTTTTAAAGGGATATCTTCGTTTTGAGTTTCTTTACAAAACCTATTTTGCAGGAGGAGCGTGGATGCAGGTTTTGTGTAGAGCGTGTGCGGCTTCCATCCAGATTTCGTTAAAAGTTGGATGCGCATGTACGGTATTTCCTAGTTCTTTTGCGGTAAGTTTTTTACGTACAGCAAGCACCATTTCACTGATGAGATCGGTGGCATGTGGTCCGACACACTGTGCGCCAAGGATTTGATCGGAGGTTGGGTCGGTAATAATTTTCACAAAACCGTCCGTCTCATTTGAGGCCATTGCTTTGCCCAATCCTCGGAAATAAAACTTACCGGTGTTAATGCTCCGTCCTTGTTCTTTTGCTTCGGATTCGGTTAAGCCAACGAGAGCAACTTCCGGTGAAGTAAAAATTACACCAGGAATAACAACTTCTTCAATTTTCTCTTCACCTTTAAGTGCGTGCTCTACGGCGTAGATTGCTTGCGAAGTTGCCGCGTGGGCCAGCTGCATCCGTCCCGACACATCGCCGATACAGTAGATGCTAGGCACCTTTGTGCGACTGAGTTTATCTACATCGATATATCCGTGTTCATTCAGAGAAATACCTGCGGCCTCAATATTGAGTCCATCGGTTACCGGGCTTCGTCCCGTGGCTACCAATAATATATCTGCGGAAAGCTTCTTGTCCCCTACGGTGCCCGTGACTCCTTCGTCCGTTGCTTTAATATTTTCCATTGCATCGCCAGTAAGAAGAGTTATACCCAGCACGGTTTTCATATTCTTTTTCACCACTTGGCGTATATTTTTGTCGAGTAACATCAACACATCGGACAGCAGTTCAACAAGGGTAACCTTCACGCCGAGACCTGCGGCCATGCAGGCCAATTCGCAACCAATATATCCTCCGCCTAGTACCAATAGACTTTCGGGTAGGTTTTCTAAATCAAGGAATCCTCGACTTTCAACAATACGTTCATGCGTCGGAATAAAACGTGGCACGGTTGAGGTGGACCCGGTTGCAATAATAATGTTTTTTCCGGAAATCTTTTGAGTTGAGCCCTCTGCCTTTTTTACTGTAATCGTATGGGCATCGCAAAAAGATCCAGTCCCTTCAAAAACCGTTACACCATGAGATTTTAGGAGCGAACTGATCCCGCTTTTAAGTGTTTTGACGACACCCTCTTTACGCGCTTTCATGGCAGGATAATCGATCTCGGGTTTGCCCACGTTGATTCCAAAAGTATTGGCCTTCAGAATCTTTTGATAAACCTCTGCGCCAGCAATTAAGGTTTTTGTTGGGATGCAACCACAATTCAAACAGGTTCCTCCTAGCCATTCACGTTCGATGATGGCCGTTTTCGCACCAAGTTGTGCTGCGCGGATCGCGGCGGGATAACCTCCCGGTCCAGCTCCAATAACAATTAC
>JAOZSZ010000301.1 GCA_029939385.1 Pontiella sp.
CGGTTGTGCTGATAGGCTCTAGGGAAGTCAGTTTCACATCAGGAAGAGGCGCAACTTCGGGCTGTTTCCGATAGATCTTTTCAAAGATCTTGGAGGAAAGGCCATTCACTATCGTAACCGCTTTGAGTGTTGCGTCCCCGTCCAACTCAATAGGGGCTGTATAACGAGTGGATTGGACCGACGGTATACTTCCATCCAGAGTATAGTAGATTTCTCCCGAAGTAAGGTTCATCAACTCAACTGCGACCGCCTGCCGCAAGATCGACTCCCCATCTTCTTCTGGCATAGGAACGTCTAGAGTTACGAAACGTGCGCTGATTTCAGTGCCTTGCCCATCTCCACTAACAATTCCAGCACGAAGCTCACAACTCTTCTCAACCGTAAAAGATCCTTCATATTTCAAAGAAGATTCAGTCGGCTTAGAGCCATCAAGGGTATAGCGCACATCGGCTCCTTCCACAAAACGTAGAGCAATATCCTGTGTTCCATAGATTGCTCCGCCGTATGGCGTGGCTTCCAACTTCCGGAAGACCGCAACAAATCCCCCCCCCGGTGACATTTGAACTTTAAGAATATCCCCTTTCACAGAGGTCAACAATTCCTTCGCCTTCTCTACCGGCTTGCCAGCAACATCTTTAAACAACGTAGTTACAAAGCTACCCTTCCCTAAGAAGGAAAGGTTTAGATCCTGAATCACTTCATCATCACTACCATTAATAATGCCCACATACCAATCCTGCCCCTTCCGCCGCACATAGGCGGCCTGACGACCAATCTTGGAACTTGGCAACACAATGGTTTCATCCCAAGTGGTTGGAACACTACGAATTAAATCAACAGCAGGACTGTTTAGATAAAATTGTGGCTTATCGGCCCAATGCAACGCGGGTGAGGTGTAAACAATCGCCTGCGCCAGTTGCAAGGTTGATGTAGTTCCCTTAATGAAATCCGGCTGGAAGGTCGTGATCGTAAAGTCCGCATATCCCGCTAGGAAACGGGTAAATGGAGTGATCGCATAATGGCTACGCGGAATAATTTCCCATTTATTATGCTCCATACCCACCACGCCCTCGCGGGAAACCTGGTTGGGATAGGTACGTTCTCCACCTCTCGGTTTTGGGGCACCGTGATAGTTGATCGTCAATTCATATTCCGCCGCTTCGCGCAGGCAATCATGCATAAAGGTGCAGTGCTCCACATCCTCACTATTAAGGAAATCGATTTTCGCACCATATACGCCAACTTTTTTGCAATTTTCAAAGAAACTACGTCGTTTTTCGACGGTTTCCAGCCCTTCATAATAGGCTCCTTCACTCGCCGGATAGCTACGCCAGACCAAAAGTTTAATTCCTTTACCCTTTGCGTAATCCGCAAGATCCGCAAGAGCCTCCCATGCGGTGCGGTCATCCGTAACCCATCCCTGAGCAGGATGTTCCCAACCTTCGTCTACCAAATAGTACTCGCAACCCAACGCCGCCGCATTATCCACAAACCAGCGTTGTTTTTCCCACAACGTTCCAGGATTCCAATATCCCCACCACTGCCAAAGTGAGCGACCCGGCTGAATCCAATCGGTATGACAACCCTCAGGGAATAAGGTCTTATCCGGCGCAGGGCAAACCGCTGCCGTTAAGTTACAATTAACCAAACCGTTCAGATCCTGAGTTGTCATAATAATACGCCAAGGAGTAACCACATCGCCCTGAACAACCCAACCGTCCTTATCTTCCGCGAACACGGTGGTGGCCTCGCTGGAGCCATTGAATTCCAGCG
>JAOZSZ010000302.1 GCA_029939385.1 Pontiella sp.
AGGCCCTTTGATCTTAATTATAAATTCGAAGGTTTTCCAATGCCTGGATAACCCAGAAAAAGGGTCAGGAAAAAGGGTCAGAAAAAGGGTCAGTCCTTTGATATTAGTGTTTTTCATCTATCAAGAAAAATGATCAGTCCCACAATCTAGTACTTTTCTTCTTAATCGCCGATTTTCCTGCACTTTAACCGAGGTGACTGGATTGCTGCGCCCGTCGGGCTTACCTCTACGGGGACTTTCGCGCACTTAAGTCTCACTCTCGGAATCGCGTCAAACCAGCGGGCTGGTTCTCATCCTTTTTTTAGAATGGTCGGGGCGACTGGATTCGAACCAGCGACTTCTACGTCCCGAACGTAGCGCTCTACCAGGCTGAGCCACGCCCCGACACCAAAAAGAAGAATGAGTGTACGAGTACGGGGTTAAATGGCAAGCGAGAAAGAGGAGGAAACGGGGAATTTGAAAAGGGGAAAGCGAAGAATCGTCCTGAGTGTAGGAAGACCGCCTAAAGGCGGGACTACGTACCTTTTTTCAGGCCCTTGGATGGGCAAGTTGGTAGACTTCTTTCAGTCGTTCGACGGAGACGTGCGTGTAGATTTGCGTGGTGGAAAGGGAGGCATGGCCGAGCAACTCTTGCACGCTACGCAGATCAGCGCCGGCATCGAGCAAGTGAGTGGCAAAACTATGGCGCAGGCTGTGCGGAGTAAGTTCGGTATTGAACCCACAGAAGAGTACATATTTTTTCATCAGTCGCTCGATGGAGCGGGCGGTAATCGGCCCTCCATTTTTGTTAAGAAAGATAGGGCTGCGAGCCCCCTTTGTGCCTTCAAGAAGCCAAACATTTTCGCGTAACTCTAGATTTTTAATCACTGCACGAATGGCTGGCGAACCGAGAGGACAGAGCCGCTCCTTCTTTCCTTTACCCCGCACACGAGCCACGCCAGATAATAGATCAATACGTTCTTCTGGAAGCTTGGCTAGTTCGTTAATGCGCATCCCTGTGCTGTAAAGCAATTCTAGAATAGCGGCATCGCGGGCCACCATATATTCACGCCATAGGCGCACTTTTGGATTTTTTGTTTCTTGTGTTTCGGCATACTTTTCCGGGGCATTGAGCAACTTTTCGATTTCAGATACGGAAAGGATCTGAGGGAGATAGTTTCCCTTTTTAGGAAGAGTTAGTCCACTGAATGGATTCAATTCCACATACTCTTCTCGGAGAAGAAACTTATAAAACGAACGCAGTGCGGAAAGTTTTCGACGGGTCGTGGTTGGAGCAAGCTCTAGCTTCTGAAAAAACACCAAAAACTTTCGTGCTGAAAAACGATCCGTGGCCTTCCAATTATAAGGCGGTTGAGCCTCCTCTCCCCATGTGATTTCACAATATTGCCGGATATCAATCAGGTAATTGCTAATCGTATGCTCGGAGGCATTTTTCTCGCCCTCTAAGTATTGGATAAAATGCTCTACACACGGATCGTTCATGAACTCTTTTGCACCGTAATGAATTGAATCTTATTCCGAGGAAGCTTCTTCCTTTTTTGCTTTAGGTATACGCGGAGCAGGAAGTTCATATTGTTCTTGTAGCTCGGCATAATTCGGGATCTGTTTGGCATATTTTGAAACAGTCCGTTTCAGAGCTGCCACCTGCCGTTCAGAAAGCGTTCCTTTCACCTTGAATTGCCCGGAAAGTGAGTCGATAAATTCCTTGTCATCAAAGACCCGTTTTCCCCGTTTAACCGGCTCCGCCCACTCCACTACCGACTCAAAA
>JAOZSZ010000303.1 GCA_029939385.1 Pontiella sp.
GGCAAAGCGGGCATTATAGGTTTGGGTTTTATTGGGGATGTCCCAGTGCCAATAGCCAAGATCGCCGCCATGTAGAACGAGGTCCATATTTTCTTGAGTGCGATCTGCTTGGGCTTCGGCCCGTTTCCGCTCGCGGATCTCGTATTTAAGCTCTTCGTTAAAACGTTCCGCATCTTCCATGATGCTGAGTAGGGCTTTTCGGTGGTTTTTGAGATCAAAGGTTTCGGTTTCAAGAAATTTATTCGCTTTCATTAATTCTTGAACCACCTCAAGTTGCTCATGCATCTCTTGGTTTTGTTCAAAACTTTCATTTTCTACTCGTCGGCCAATTTTAGAACCCAGCAAATAACCAATACACCCGACGAGGAGCAAAAATAGCGCCGAAAAATAGATAAAGAAGGGCTCGGTTGCTAAGGACAGGCCATAGAGGGCCGCCGAAAGAAAGAGTACATTTAATAGTGCGCCCGCCGCAAAGCCGAGGCCAATTCGAGTAGGTAGTTTCATCTGTATTTCCAGCGTTGATTCTTGGAGAGAGATTTATTCAACATGGTCGACGTTATAGCGTTTTTTTCGGTTCATCTGTTCAAGCAGGGTGTTGACTTCAGATTTTAGTTCAAGAACGCGGTTCTCACGGCCCACGGCCACGTTGTTGAAGCGTTCAAGATCGTGGATGGCATCTTCAAGTTCGGCTTCCCGCTTCGCTTGATTTTTAACATCTTGCTGAAGCCGTTTATTAAGTTCGGCTAGATTCTTTAAGGATTTTTGCCGAGCGCGAGTATATAGGGCAATGAGGGGGACGGTCATGAGGAGAAGGAAACTTCCAAGAGCGAGCCTGCGGAGCGCGTGCGCGCGCATTAATGAGTTTACATAGTCGATATTGCGAGCAACCAAGAGGGCATATCCCGTATGGGCTGTTGTGGGCTGATAGCGAATGGCCACGCGCAGGAGCCCCGCTTCTTTGAAATTAAGGTTTTGTATGCGTAGGGTCTCATTCTTGGAGGAAGCAAGCTCGAGTATGATCGAGGAAAGCTCGGGCTTAATTTTTTCGTAATAGGCGATGTCATCGGGCGACTCAACTCCAGTACTTCCTATTCCTGCGATGAGGGCACGAACGTTGGTTTGGTTGTGGGTGGCCGCGCAAAGGATGTCGAAATTGCAGGCATTGGCAAATTGTTCAAGCTTCTTTTTATTGGATGCATATCCCAGCTTAAAGAGGGCATCGGTTTCGGTGACGCATTGAATAAATATACTGCCGAGGATCTGTTCGGTGGCATATGTGGCATCGACCAATGACTGATCGATCTGGCTGAGGAGTGTGGCGCGATGTTGAAAATATGACCATGTAGAAAAAGCGATCACCCCCACCGCATAAATGATAGCGGCAAAGACAAAACGCCCATACGCTTGGTGTTCTTTTGATTTTGTCATGAAAGATTATCTATTCTGGTTCGATATTTAATGGGCTGCCCTTGATTTTTGAGGAGGGTGTTGATTTCCGCTTTAAGTTCGAGGGTTCTTCGCTCACGGCCTCGCATGAGTTGGTTAAAACGTTCCAAATCTTCGAGGGTATGTTTTAAACGATTTTTGGCGATGTTTTGTTCCGTCACATCGTGCCAAACACCGAGTACGCCGACCACTTGATCTTTTTCATCGTGTAGAGGAATTTTACTGGTCTCTCTCCATTGGGTATTGCCATCGGGGGAATGCGAATGCAACTCATTGACGAGGGGGTGATTGGAGGTTATTACGGATTGGTCGCGAAGG
>JAOZSZ010000304.1 GCA_029939385.1 Pontiella sp.
GCTCCGAGGCGCTCCAGCTCAATGACCATATCGCGGGCCATGCGCATAACACGGGCAGGGTCGGAGGCGGCAAGGTTATCGGCCTCGTGCGGATCGGTGGCTAGATCATACAGTTCGTAGGTACCCAGCGGAACCTTGCTGGAGGTATTGGGTGAACTGGTGGTGTAGTTATAGATTAACTTCCATGTTCCATCGTGATACGTGGTAAAAAATTTACTGCGGCTCGTGCAGGGGGCATGGGTGATGAGCTTCTGCGGGCGATGGGTTCCGGGCGTTCCGCGCAGGTAAGGGCCAAGATCGCTGCCATCGATCACCAGCGGGTTGCCCTCATCATCGGTACTTGGAACCGGGATCCCTGCGGCGGCAAGAACCGTGGGGAAAATATCCTCGACCGCGACCAGATCGCTTTCGCGGCTCGCGGAGAGAATCGGAAAGGCCTGCTGGAAGGGATTGGTCGCATCGGGTTTTGCCCACGAGACGATCAGCGGAACACGGATGCCTCCCTCGAAGCGCATACCCTTCTCGCCCCGCAGGGGATTGGACATGGTAAGGGTCGGCGGATTTAACGGGCCGCGAGGTTTCGAATCGCTCCCGTTGTCTCCAAGAAAGACGATGAGGGTGTCCTCGGCCACACCAAGCTCTTCAAGCTTGGCAATCACATCGCCAAGCGATTGGTCCATGCCTTCAATCATGGTGGCATAATCAAGGGTGTCGCCGGTGAGTCCCGGATAGTTGGTGGTAAAACGCGGATCCGGCTGGTGCGGGTCGTGCACCACATAGTGGGAAAGATAGGCAAAGAACGGAATTCTTTCGTCCACGCTGGCTTCAATGCGCTCGATCATTTCTCGGCTGAGCGCTTCGGTAATGAATACCGGTTCGTTCGCCTGGGGGTGGCCACTTGGATAGTTAACAGGATCCATCTGGTTATAGGTTTTGCTTTGATATTCAGTGGTAAAGGCCACTTCGGTCTCATCCGTTTTCAAGCCGAAGGCCGGCGAAGCACTGGAGTAGCAACTACCTTGTGCCCCCTTGGTCGAGGCGGAGACGTTGATTTGGAAGCCATAATAGTCATCGGCGGGTGCGGCGGGATTAACATAGTTGTTGGCTAGGACGTTAAAGCTGGACCCAATATGGCCTTTTCCAGCGATGATGGTACGGTAGCCCACGTCACGAAGGGTTTCCGCCAAGGTGCGGTTGTAGTCTTGCAGGCCGGGATTGGCCGGCATTTTAATGTTATGTAGCGTGCCGCCCCCGCCGAGATATTGGATCGTGCCATGGTGGGCGGCGTTCTGGCCCGTCATGAGACTGCACCGGGTGGGCGAGCAAACCTGGCACGCGTAAGCGCGGGTAAACCTCATTCCGTTTGCAGAGAGCGTTTCCATGTTCGGCGTGCGGAAGTGGTTGTTTCCCGGGGTGGTGAAAGCAGACAAACCGACCGCTGTTGGATCCATAAAACCAATGGGGGTTCCGCTGGCATCATAGTTAAAATCCACCGAAGTATCTTCCGTTCCCATGTCGTCGACAATAACGACCAGAATATTCGGGGCATTCAGTCGCAGACGTACCATGGTTTCGGCGACATCCGTACCATTCGTATTTCCGGCGCTTAGAGTATAGGTGGTTTCGGCGTTTACCACGATCGATGTGGAAGTCATTCCCCTGACATCCCCGATGCCTTGATCGATAGTAAGCGTATCCGCATGAAGGACCGACCAAGAGAGCGTGACCGTCTCGCCGGGATCAACGTTGGAGGGAGATGCCGT
>JAOZSZ010000305.1 GCA_029939385.1 Pontiella sp.
TCAGAGCTTCACGCAGGCCGAGATCGTGACCGCAACAGGAATGAAATACAGAGCATAATAAAACGCCAGGATCCCATAGCCTAATAACGCACTCATCTTGAGTGCCACCCCCTCAACCTTTCCGGTCAGGTTATGTAACCAAAAAAGCGTCCCGAGGGAAAAAGAAAACCCTGTAAGTAACCCCAAAAAGGCTGCTTTTTTCCTTCCCACGGACTGCACAGCAAACATGAGCGGAACCAATCCAACAAATGCTAAGAAAGAATTTCCAACCCCAGGAAAGGCCAACACCAGCAAGATCCCCGAAAAAATCGCTCCAAAAATACGGAAAAAGAAAGACTGAAAGACTTGGTTAAGAGACTGACGCCCTATAGAACCCTGATTTGAACCTCCCTTTTTTCTATCTTTCATTAATCCATTATCCAATGTTCACAAGTCCAAGTTCAATAACGAAGGCACCGTTGTCCAATTCCGAAGCGGCATCTGTTGCTTAAATAAGTCCGTAATATAGTCGAGTAAATCATCCTTCATCGTAAGGGTTTGTTTTCTTCGTTCATCCACATTTAGTGCCGCCAAATTCTTTAATCCAAGAAGGCCCTCCCCTTCCGTGGCATCCCAAAAAACGAATGTTTTTTCAATCATCATCCGAACGGAGCAATAAAGCATCATTTCATGCCGTTCGGCATCCGCAAGAACAAGTCGTCCAAAATCAAGCATCCACATACGATCAAGTTGTGCGCCGGCCCAATTGGCAGGTCGAAGAATCGCATGCGAGAAATAAGGGAGGAGTTGTGGAAAATGGTGAAGTTCAGAAAGAATCTCCAACCATCTTGAAATATGATGCCGGTGTGGAGACATCGATCGCAGGACGCATTCTGCAGAAACACGATCATCCACCGCACAAAAAGCACGAGCGATGAGTAGTTTAAGATCTGATGATTGTACCCCCCGAGGATGAAAGGTTCGGCAATACATCGAGACACTTGCGGCCAAATTATCAGCCACCACCCCCGGAGGGATCTCAAGATTTTTTAAAACGCCAAGAAGATGCTCCGACCAAATATCCCGAGGAGGGGCTGTAGCTTGAAAAAAGGCGGGTTTCATTCGCGCCCAATAAGACGCTCAACCTCATTCATAAATTGGCCTGCATCTCGAAACCGGCGATAGACGGAGGCATAGCGGATGTAAGCCACTTCATCGAGTTTTTCAAGGGCTGTCATGACCTTTTTTCCCAACGCCATGCTGGGAACTTCTTTTTCATATTCTGCTTCAACTTCCAGCACAATAGAATCAGCAATACGCTCAATCTGTTCCACACTAATGTGTCGTTTACGACAGGCAATTTGAAGGCTCTTTATAAGCTTATCGCGGCTAAGTTCTTCGCGACGTTCATCGCGCTTAGTAACCTGCAACTGAGTTCTCTGGATTTCCTCATAGGTGGTGAACCGATGACCACAATCAATGCATACGCGACGCCGGCGAATGGAATCCCCATTGCGCACTTCGCGGCTATCGACCACTCGGTTTTCTCGGCCTTCACATTTCGGACATCTCATATTGCGAACTCCTTCCTATTAGACGGCAAAAGATAGCCTACTCCATCAATTGTGAACAACAAAAAACGACGGAACGATGTCCGCCGTTTTTATCTTCAATTGAAGTCTAATCTACTTTTTCTTTTTAGCTGCCTTCTTCTTAGCAACGACTTTTTTCTTAGCCGGAACCTTCTTCTTGGCAACTACTTTTTTCTTGGCCGGAG
>JAOZSZ010000103.1:0-1893 GCA_029939385.1 Pontiella sp.
CCCAGCTCCCAGCTCCCAGCTCCCAGCTCCCAGCTCCCAGCTCCCAGCTCCCAGCGCCTATAGGGGTTCCCCTGATACGGTATTGCCGTTTTCCCTAATCATTGGGTCAGGGTTCTTTCTATACGTCTTTCAGCGCTCCCCCGTCTTGCGGATTTTTGTGGCTTAAGCGAAATTGTGTCCATACCAAGGCGTTTAAATTTCTTAACGAATTAAAGGGGCTTTTGGGGTCTAATTAAAATGAAAGAGTTTTTGGATTTTATTAGATATAGGCATGAAAGTTGCTAAGAGGGTGGCAGGCTAATTAACTAAGGAGAAAACCATGAAGAAAAAGTTGAGCGTCTATGGTCGTGCAACAAGTATATTGTTAGGGGTGTTTGTCTTGATTTTGAGCGGACCGGTTTCTGTATGGGCGCAAGAGGCCCAAATTCTTGAGCCTGTGGAAGAGACAGAGGCCACAGACACGGTAACCATCAATGTGAAGGACGCAAATATTTCGGAAGTGCTGAAAGCGTATTCGCTTCAGACCGGTCAGAGTATCGTGGTCGGACCCGATGTCGTTTCTGACAATGTGAATGTTCGTTTGAATAATATTCCTTGGAAGGATGCGTTGGATGTAATTCTTAAGCCTTATGGCTTTGGCTACCGCCTTGTTGGTGACACCATTGTGATCAGCCGTCTAGAAAATATTGTACAGGTAGAAGGGATTGAACCCCTCGGCTCCAAAGTATTCAAATTAAAGTATCTCGATGCTTACGATGTCCAAGATATCTGTGAAGCACAGCTGACTGGACGGGGTAAAATTACTATTTTGAGTAATAAAGGCCTTCCTGGCTGGGAGTTTGGTGGAGGATCGTCGTCGAGTAGAAGTTCAGGCCAAGCCGTTTCAAATTTGGGTTCAGCACAACGGAAAAAAGCAGAACCGATCGAAAAAAGCAAAACCGTCGTTATCACAGATGTGCCTTCCTCTCTCACCGCTATCGGAGCTATTTTGGAAGAACTCGACCAACTACCTACCCAGGTATTGATCGAAGCCAAGTTTATTGAAATCGATACCGGCGTCTTACAGGATATTGGAGTTGATTTTGCGACTGGAGTGAATGGATTGTCGACCCCCGGCGTACAACCATCATCTTCGGGAAACAATCAATGGGGATTCACACAGAACGAATCTTTGGTTGCACCTTCTGCCTTTGATGCATTAGCGGATAATCTATCCAGCGCGAATCCTTTTAATTCAGGGTTGCAGCTCCTCTTTTCCAGAGTCGCGGGTGAAAACTTTGATATTATGTTGCATGCCTTAGAAGAAGATGGGGATGCCAATATTCTCTCTGCTCCTAAAATCCTGACTTTGGACAATCAGGAAGCCGCGATTCTCGTCGGAACCAAGTTCCCTATCATTGAATCCGATTCAACGGGCGGATCCGTCTCGGGCGGAAATGTTTCCACTAGTTTGGATTATTATGAAAACATTGGTATCCAACTCAATGTGATTCCGCAGGTATGTAACGGTGAATACATCAATATGATTGTTAAACCGGCGGTAAGCTCGATCGATGGTTTTGAATCGGGTGTGGTGTCGACCTCTGATGGAGAAGGCGCATTAACGCGCTATCCAATCCTTAAGGTACGCGAAGCGCAAACGCAAATTTTGCTAAAGAGTGGTGATTCAGCGGTGATTGGTGGTCTGCAGGAAGAGCGGAATCGCGAAAGTGTCCACAAGGTTCCCTTCTTGGGCGACATTCCTTTTTTAGGTGTTTTGTTCAGGCGCACCACCACCAATACACAAAAAATTGACCTCCTGATCTTTATCAAAGCAAGCATTGTTGAGCATCAAGCTTATGCCTTGGAGTCAGAACAACTTAAAGAGGAGTGGGAAGCTCGAATTGGCTTGAA
>JAOZSZ010000103.1:1993-5765 GCA_029939385.1 Pontiella sp.
GGAAGAGGTATAGCGATTTATAGATGGGATAACAGGATTCTTTCGATCTGCATCCTGTTATCCGATCAACCACTTAACGCACAAATTTAGGGAATAAAATGATCACCGATCAATTAAGTGAAATGATGATTCGCAGTGGCCGGGTTGGCTCTAAGGAGCTGGAAAAGGCACTCGAGATTCAAGAGGAAACCGGGCGGGTGTTGACGGATATCCTGATTGAAGAAAAGTTGGCTTCTTCAGAAGATATTGCGCTGACCTTTTCGGAACTCCTCAATATTCCCTATCTTGAACTAGACGAAGATTTTCATCTAGAGCGCGATGAATATGATATGATTCCTGAATCCATTGCGCGACGCTATGGGCTCATTCCGCTCAAGAAGGAAGAGGGGGTTTCGATCACCATCGTGATGAAAAACCCGCTCGATATGGATGCGGTTGATACGGTTCGCTCGCTGACCAGCTTTGAAATTCATAAGGCCGTGAGTACCGAAGAGCGAATTAATGCCATTATCGAAAAGTGCTATAAAGAAGAGGCTTATGTTGAAGCTAGCCTTCAGGATATTGTAGATATTGAAGCCGCTGAAGGTGGGATTGATGCCGATATTGGGGATGTGGATCAACTGTTGGTTCATGCTAATGATGCTCCGGTAGTGCGTTATGTTAATCTCCTGTTAATGGAGGCCGTGCGTGATGGCGCTTCTGATATTCACTTTGAACCCGGAGAAACTACCTGCACCGTACGTTTACGAGTGGATGGAGCCTTACGTCCGGTAACCCCGCCGCCAAAAAGCCTTTTCCCTGCTATTATTACGCGGATTAAAATTTTATCTGAAATGGATATTGCAGAGCGGCGCTTACCGTTGGATGGCCGCTTTAAGTTTAAGTTTTCTGGGCGAGTGGTCGATGTTCGTGTCTCTTCTATGCCGTTGGTGTTTGGCGAAAAGATTGTGATGCGTATCCTGGATAAGGATAGTCTGGTGCTGGATCTAGGTGATATTGGCTTTGAGGGGGAAAACCTAAGCCAATTTAAGAAAATCTTAAATATGCCAAATGGGGTGATCTTACTGACCGGGCCGACCG
The DNA here is from genome assembly GCA_029939385.1 of Pontiella sp. Classification (GTDB taxonomy): domain Bacteria; phylum Verrucomicrobiota; class Kiritimatiellia; order Kiritimatiellales; family Pontiellaceae; genus Pontiella. The sequence goes on from JAOZSZ010000103.1 coordinate 3,074, forward strand.
GAAGCGGAAAGACCACCACACTCTACAGCGCATTGAATTTGTTAAAAAACTCAACCAAGAATGTTCAAACGGTAGAAGATCCGGTGGAATATCTAGTTGAAGGGGTCAATCAGATGCCGGTTCGCCCCAAGATTGGGCTCAATTTTGCCGAGTGTTTGCGCCATATCTTACGTCAGGACCCCGATGCCATCATGATCGGGGAGATTCGCGATGCAGAAACGGCTGAGATTGCCATGCGCGCTTCACTTACCGGACATATTGTATTGAGCACGCTGCACACAAACGATTCCACCTCATCATTTAGCCGGATGCGGGATATCGGTATCCCAGCTTACCTTACGGCTTCCACGATACGGTTAATCATTGCCCAGCGTTTGGTGCGTAAAATTTGTCCAAACTGCAAAACTGAATATAAACCGGATGCGGGTGAGATGGAATGGGTCAAACCTATTTATCCCGAAGCAGATAGTTGGACTTTTTACCATGGAGAAGGGTGCAATCAGTGTCGGAACCTCGGCATGAAAGGCCGACGCGCTATTTTTGAATTTTTAGAAGTGACTCCAGCGATTCGAGAACTCGTACACAATGAGGCCAACGATATGGTCTTGCGCAAGGCGGCGATCGAAGGGGGCATGGAAACCTTGGCAGAGAATGGATTTAGACGAGTACGACAGGGTGAAACCACGATTGGTGAGGCGATTAGCGTTTGCCAGATGGATTGAACTTAAAGGAGACCTGGCCGCGAAGGAACGCAGAGAACACAAAAACAAATAGAAAACGGCCTGAGGTTTGAGTTCTTTGTCCTCTTTTGTGGCCAATAAGAAGGAAAATAAAAATGGTAAAATTTAGCTATATTGCGAAAAACAAGGAAGGTCAGGAAATTCGATCTTCAATCGAAGCATCTACTCGGTTGGAAGCGCTGGAAGCCTTACGGAAAAAGGGGCTAACGGTCGTTGATCTCTTTGGTATTGAGCACGAAAAGGCTGGGGCAGCTCCGAAAACGAAAAAAATAAAGCCTGAAAAGAAGGCTAAACGCAAGGCGTTCCAGTCGGGCAAGGTGAAAATGGGAGATCTTGCGATCTTCTGCCGTCAGTTGGCGATTTCAGTGAATGCGGGGGTTCCTCTGCGTGATGCGCTCGATACGATTGGGCAGGAGTTAGAGCAACCTGCACTCCAAAAAGCGGTGTTGGAAATGGTCGCTCAACTAAACGATGGGAAAAGCTTTTCCCAAGCCGTTGCCAGTCATCCAAAAATCTTTAATGTCATGTTTTGTGGATTGGCCAAGGTGGCGGAAGAGGCAGGCAAGCTTCCGGAGACTTTGCAGCAGTTGGCCGACTATCTCGAACGAACCGACAAACTGCAGCGCCGGATTAAGGCCATGGCGGCCTATCCTATGTTTATTGGCGGATTTTTCATTGTGGTCTGCTTAATTATGACCCTCTTCATTTTGCCGCAATTTACGGATATTTTTGGTGGGTTTGGCGCAGAGCTTCCCATTTTTACCACCATTGTATTTTCCATTAATAATTTCTTCGTAGACCATATTATTGAAATTTTTGCCATCGTGATTGTGGTGACGACCGTGCTGGTGCTCTACGGACGTACTCCGTCTGGCGCCTACCGCAAGGATAAGCTTAAATTAGCTACACCCTATGTCGGGGATCTTGCGCTTAAATATGTATTGGCTCGGTTTTGCCGGAGTTTGGCAATCATGGTGAACAGTGGAGTGCCCATCTCTATCGCATTAGAAATTTGTGCAGAGGCCACAGGAAATCGAGTGCTGGAGCGAACTGTACTCGATGTGCGCGACCGTATTTTGACCGGACATGGTATTGCCGATAGTTTGGCACAGAGTGGCGTTTTTCCAGGGCTGGTGGTGCGCATGGTCAGTGTGGGTGAAGATTCAGGCCAGCTCCCGGAGGTATTGGAAAAAGTAGCAGATCTTTACGAAGATCAGGTGGAAGTGTCCATCATGACCACGATGGCTCTATTCGAACCGGTGATTATCTGTGTCTTTGGTGCATTTGTACTCGTCATTGTAATGGCGATTTATATGCCGATCTTTACCGTTTCATCGAGTGTGCATTAATAAGTTTAGTAATGGCCGCGTAAAGCGGCCCGAAATATCATCCATGGGGTGGATGAAAATATAGCGGGCAATAAAGCCCTCAAGTAGTTGGTAATAAATAAAAGGAGATACACCATGAATACAAAGAAAAATAAAAAAGCGGGTTTCACCCTAGTGGAACTAATGGTTGTTGCCATTATCGTAGCTATTTTGGCCGCGGTTTCAATCCCGTTGATGACGGGGAATAAGGATCGGGCCATGGCAACGGAAGGGCAAGCGGGATGCACCACCATCGCAACTCAAATCCGTATGTATTGGGCCGAGCATGGGTCTGCTCCTGCAAATATGGCCGCATTGACCGGCATTAATGATGGGGATATGGATGGCAACTACTTCGATGACAATAGCTATGGGTTCAGTGGTAATACCGATGCCAGTACTTACACCATCTCGGCTGCTGGAATCGGTGATGCGGTAGGTGAAGATGTTGAAATGGCGGTTGTTAGCGGATCCGTTACATGGGGTGGCTCTTTGCTTGATTAAGCATTGATTAGACATGACTGGTGGCTGTTTTGTGTAAATAGTCACCAGCCCATGCTAATTCAAGGAAGGATTATATTAGAC
>JAOZSZ010000306.1 GCA_029939385.1 Pontiella sp.
AACCAAACTTCATAATCGATAGCCTATTATTTTTGGACTCTGTGGGATAGATACGAATCGCCGAAACGATATTCTAATTTTCTAGAAATCGCCTTCGCCGGGTCGTTGGGCAATGGTTGAAAGATAAGCGAAAATCGGTCAACTACATCGTTCCGCCCCATGGTAAAAACCACCAAACTTGATGTGGCACCCAAGAAGAAGATAGCAGTGACGGCTATATAACTCGTTTTTAATTTTTTCCTCACAGAGTCATTCCCTGATTTTAACTGTCATTCCATCGATACTCCTATCGACCGCAAAAGCATACAGAAAACAACTTATTCGCTCTATAAAAAACCAGAAAATGACGAATCAATCCTGACAAGAAAATTACCGATCTCGGCAGATAAGCTCCACTTATTTTAAGACGACAAAAGCAATGTGCATAAAACTTCTTCTCATAGGAAAATAGAAAGAATCCCATCAATCATGCATCGCTCATAAAAACATCCCATTATATTTCCGGCGGTTTAACGTATTTTGTGGTTTTAACCATTTTCATGAATTGATAGCTTTCGCGTTCAATTAACTTTAACGAACCAAAAGGGCCATTGAATTATGAGAGCATATAACTTTTCGGCAGGACCAGCGACATTACCAGAAGAAGTATTAAAAGAAGTACAAGCAGAGATGCTTGATTATAAGGGTACCGGAATGTCGCTCATGGAAATGAGCCATCGTGGCCCAGAATATAGCGCACTCCACGCTGAAACTATCGCCAATATTAAGCAGTTGCTTAAAATCCCCGAAGGCTACAGCGTATTATTTATGACCGGCGGTGCCTCCTCGCAATTCGCCATCATCCCCATGAACCTGCTTGGCGAAGGCCAAACAGCTGATTATACCGATTCCGGCGCATGGGCCAGTAAGGCCATCAAAGAAGCTAAGATGTTAGGGAACATCAATGTTGTAGCGGATTGTGGCAAAGAAATCCCCACTCGTGTACCGACTATGGAGGAATTAAACCTGACCGACGGTGCGGCTTATCTGCACATTACAAGCAATGAAACCATTTCTGGTGCTCAGTGGAAAACCTTCCCAGACTGCAAAGCTCCGCTGATTGCTGATATGTCATCTGATATCCTCTCCCGCCCACTTGATGTCTCCAAGTTTGACCTCATTTATGCGGGTGCACAGAAGAACCTTGGGCCAGCAGGTATTACCTTAGTGATCATTAAAGATGAGCTCGCCGAGCGTTGCCCCGAGAGTGTTCCTACGATGATGCGCTATAAAACGTTCATCAAATCCAACTCACTCTATAACACGATCCCCACCTTTCCGGTCTACGTGCTCTGCCTCGTCACCCGCTGGCTCCTCGCCAAAGGTGGACTCGAAGGGATGGCCAAACAGAACGATGACAAAGCAGCAAAACTCTATGCGGCCATCGATGAAAGCGGCTTCTACACCGGTACGGCTGTGAAAGAAAATCGTTCTAGCATGAATATTACATTCCGGATTGCGAACCATGATCTTGAATCAAAATTTATTGCCGAAGCTTCTGAGAAAAACCTTAAAGGCCTTAAAGGTCATCGCGATGTAGGCGGTATTCGTGCCTCTATCTACAACGCATTCCCCGTAGAGGGAGTCGATGCACTCGTTTCGTTCATGAAAGAGTTTGAAGCGAATAACGGATAACCGTATAACTCCGCTTCTTTTGTGCGCCCATAGTTCAATGGATAGAATAGTGGCCTCCGAAGCCATAGATACAGGT
>JAOZSZ010000104.1:0-5597 GCA_029939385.1 Pontiella sp.
CGAGTAGTTGGCATTGGTACTAATGCTGACATTAGCTTTTCCTGCACCATATTTTAGGATGTTACCGGTAATTGTGCCTCCGGTAATTTTCAAGGTCTTTGAAGCCGAGTTGTTAAAGAGAATATCCCCATTGATAAGGGTGGGGGCCGTGGTGAGTTTTTCATTGATTTCGAGGGCAGCATCTTGTGCCCAGATCCCTATATCGCCGATCCCTTCTCCATTGGCTGATCCTTTACGTCCTCCGCTAAAGGTACCGCCATTGATGGTAAGCTTCCTGTTGGTAATATATACTCCTGCACCGCCGTTGGCGTTGACCATACCGCTTCCTGAGGCTGTTCCTCCATATCCACCGATGAATGAGCCGCTATTAATTATGACGGTCGAGTCTTGGGCAAATAAGCCCGCTCCACCACTGGCTTCTGCGGATTTGGATGCAATGGCCGTTGCTCCGTCTCCTCCATAGGCATTAACATCGGTAAGCGTGATGGTGCTGGTATTGAGAAGACGAATTCCGTGTCCACCCAGCGCATTGGCTTCGCCATTGATGTCGGAAAGCTCTTTAAATCCGGTAACAGGATCAAGGGTGACTCCAGATTTTATAATTGCATTTCCTGCGGAAGCTCCATAGAAATCGCTGTTTGTAATCGCGCCCGCTCCGGTATTTAAGAAGAGGCCTGATCCTCCAAAGGTGTGCGCGGTTCCATTAGGTCCTCCGACGGTCACATTACCACCGACTCCTCCAAAGAACCGACCGTTATAGATATTGACGGATGAAGTGTCTCGAATATGTGCGCCATTTCCTCCGACAGCCGCACCGGTGGCTTCCGATGTATTATAGGCCGTCATTGTGATGTTTCGAGAGGTGTTTCTGGCCTGTTGGCTGGCAATAAATTGTCCACTTTGAATGGTGACTGAATTTGCTTTTGTTGCGGTCAGTCCATCTCCGCCGTTAATCGCAAATTCATCATTTTGTACCGCATCTAGAACTTCGTTAATCTGGCTAAAGGATCCGCCTTCAATTCGATCTGATGCCTTAGTATTGTCGTTACTAATATTCAGGTCGGAAATGTCAAAAACGACCAATCCAGCAGGAGCAAAATCATGGGGATTTTGGCCAAAGGGAAGACTATAATTACCATAGTCCCCAAGCAAAGCGTTTCTATACGTACTTTTGGAGATATATTTCCCAGCAACAAAGGATGCTCCTTCGAGGGTAACATCATCCTGAGTTTGATAAAACAGGCCTCCCGAAAATCCATCCCCACCAAAATAGTTACCTTCAATTAGCGTGTAATCACCCATTCCATCCGGGAGAGAATTGTTTGCAGTAATAGTGATGGCATTATCCATATAGGAGGACATAGAAAGGTACGAACCAACAACTCTTCCTGTAATACTGGAAACGGTTGGATCGTCTAGGCCAATAATGGTTGTGGATGTTGGTAAAACTATCCCCACACCAATGCCGTGTGAGCGCGCATAAATTCTTCCTGTAATGTTATGATCAACATATATAAGGGCAACCTTATCCTCTGATCCGCGCATAAGGGCGGTGGTTCCATCGGAGCTTGTACGATTGGTTGGCGAGTGCATGGGACTTATCCAAAACTCTTCACCCGCAGCAATTGTAACCGGAGTTATGATGGGGGCGTAGCCGCTTCCTTGGTTAGCGTAGATCGTGTCATTAAGGATGCCATCGAGTTTAATCCATGCATAGCGGTTTGCGTGGTTGCACTGATGTCCCCGCTCATTATAATAGTCGTCAGGAGGGGCAATCACGGCCATTTGGGCAAAGCTTCCTGAAATCATTAGTATGCTGAATAGAATAAAAAGCTGTTTTTTCATATGTATTCCCTCTGAGTTCTTCAATATTCCTGTCCGCAAAAAGAGCATCTAATGTATCTCTCAGAAGAGGGGTTATCAATCGAATTCCGTAACTGAAAATAGATATTTTCGAGCATAATTTTTATTTTTCTCTAAATAAGAAATCTTTATGACAGAGCGTTGAAAGTAACGTTACATTTTTGGGTGTATAAAATGAGTCAAACTTCACATATCTGCCTGCTTGTCATGCTGCCGCTCAGTCGCTACATTCTGCGCTTCTTTTAACGGTTGAGGTGCATAAATGTTTACAGCAATTTCTAGCAAAGTAAGTTTTCCAAATATGGAAGAAGAGATTCTTCAACTCTGGCGGAAGCAGGATACCTTTAAGAAATCACTAGAAATTCGGGAAGAAGGCAAAGAATTTGTCTTTTACGACGGACCGCCGTTTGCGACGGGGCTCCCTCATTATGGCCATTTGTTAGCCGGAATGATTAAGGATATTATCCCTCATTATCAGGCGATGCGCGGCTTCTATGTCTCTCGCCGATTTGGTTGGGATTGCCACGGTTTGCCGATCGAGGCCCTTGCGCAGGAGGCGCTGGGTCTTGCGGGTGCGCCGGCGATTCAGAAGGCGGGGGTGGATGTTTTCAACGAGCAGTGCCGCTCGATGGTGACCACTTATGTGGAGGAATGGGAGAAGACGGTTACTCGCATGGGGCGCTGGGTTGATTTCGAGAATGACTATAAAACCATGGATAAATCCTTCATGGAAACCATTTGGTGGGTATTTTCCGAGCTCTGGAAGCAGGACCGTATTTATAAAGCACACCGCATTATGCCCTATAGCTGGAAGCTCAATACGCCGCTTTCCAACTTTGAGGCAGGGCGAAATTATCAAGATGTTCAGGATCCCGCGATTACCGTTCGCGTTCGACTCCTCGATTTTGATTTTGAGCATGCGAGTGCACTCATTTGGACGACGACGCCATGGACGTTGCCGGGGAACCTTGCGATTTGTGTTGGGCCGGATATTGATTATGTGGCCATCAAGGACAAGGAAACCCACGAGGTCTTTGTGTTGGCCGAAACACGGGTGGCGGCTTACTACAAGAAAGAGGAGGAATATGAAATCCTCAGGACTTATAAAGGAGCCGAGCTAAAGGGGATTAAATATGAGCCCATTTTTGACTTTTTTGAGGATAATCCTAACTCATTCCAGATCCTGAACGACGATTTTGTTTCGACCGAGGACGGCACCGGTATTGTCCATATGGCGCCGGCTTACGGCGAGGACGACTACCGCATCTGCCGCGCCACCGGCATCGTGATGGTCGATCCGCTCGACGACGATTGCAAGTTCACAAGCCTTGTGCCCGACTACGAAGGGCAGTTTTGTAAGGATGCCGATAAGGCCATCATCAAAGCGCTTAAACATGGCGGCAAGTTAGTTCACCAGACCACCATTCAACATAGTTATCCCTTTTGTGAACGTACCGATACGCCGCTGATCTATCGCGCCATCGACGCATGGTATGTGAGAGTGGAGGATCTCCGCGAGCGTATGCTCAAGCATAATGCAACCATTCAGTGGATGCCGGGCCACGTGGGCGAAAAGCGTTTTGCTAACTGGCTGGCTGATGCCAAGGACTGGAATATCAGTCGCAACCGCTTCTGGGGCTCGTGTATGCCGGTTTGGGTGAATATTGACGATCAGGACGATATGATCTGTATTTCATCCGCCGCCGAGCTTGAACAACTTTCGGGCGAAAAGGTCGACGACCTACACAAGCACCATGTCGACAAGATCCTCATCAAACGGGATGGTAAGACCTACAAGCGCACGCCGGAAGTACTCGACTGCTGGTTTGAGTCCGGCGCAATGCCTTATGCGCAAAACCACTATCCCTTTGAAAATAAAGAACATTTCGAGGCCAACTTTCCGGCCGACTTTATTGCGGAAGGGCTCGATCAAACCCGCGGCTGGTTCTACACGCTGATGGTGCTTTCCACCGCATTGTTCGATAAACCAGCCTTCAAGAATGTGGTCGTGAATGGAATGGTGTTAGCCGAAGACGGCTTAAAAATGAGCAAGCGGCTCAAGAACTATCCCGACCCCATGCTCGTTATTGATAAATATGGCGCGGATGCCTTGCGTCTCTACATGATCTATTCGCCCGTCGTTCGCGCGGAATCGCTGCGCCTTTCTGAGGACGGTGTAAAGCATTCACTTCGCCATCTGCTACTTCCATGGTGGAATGCCTACAGTTTCTTTATTACCTACGCCAATATCGATGGCTGGACTCCAGAGCAATCGGTTCCGGAACGCGACAACCTGATGGACCGCTGGATTCAAAGCTCGCTCGCCCGCCTTGAACAGAAAGTGACCAACGCGATGGATCATTACGATTTGCAAGCCGCGGTCCGCCCATTCGTGGCCTTTATTGAAGATCTGACTAATTGGTATATCCGTCGCTCGCGCCGTCGTTTCTGGAAGAGCGAGGACGACACCGATAAGATGCAGGCCTATTCCACTTTATATGATGTATTGCTTGGTCTTTCTAAGATCGCGGCACCGTTCACTCCATTCATTTCGGAGACGATCTATCAAAATCTCAAGACCGCCGACATGCCGGAATCCGTTCATCTTTGCGATTTCCCGACCGCCGCCGATGCTAAACGCGATGAAGTGCTCGAAGATCAAATGGCGGTTGTGATGAGTGCCGTTGATATGGGGCGTGCGCTTCGTGCTGAATATAAATTAAAAAATCGTCAGCCACTTTCGAAGATACATGTGGTTTGTGATGATAAAAAGCTATTGGCTAATATCCAAGAATTAGAAACATTGATCTCCGATGAACTCAATGTGCGCGCTGTCGAATTCTCGACCGACTCCTCGGAGCTGGCCACGATTCAGGCCAAACCTAATTTTAAACAACTCGGTCCGAAGCTCGGCCCTTTAATGAAAAAGGCGGTTCCGCTGATTGCCGGATTGAGCGATGCCCAAATCGCCGTCCTCTCATCCGGCAAAACCGTGGACGTTGAACTGGAAGGTAAAATTATTGAGCTGACCGCGGCCGATATCGAAGTGGTGCGCATCCCTAGAGAGGGGATGGCCGTGAGCGCGGAAGGAGCACTGGTGGTGGGGCTCGATACGCAGCTCAATGACGACCTCATTTCCGAAGGGCTCGCGCGTGAGTTTGTGAATAAGATCCAGAGCATGCGGAAGGAGATGGATCTGGAGGTAACGCAGCGAATCCAAATCGGCTTTGCGGGTGACGAGGTAATCGTTGCGGCGGTAGAGGCTCATCACGATTATATCGAAGCCGAAACGCTGGCCCTCAATTGCGTTCCGCTCTCCGAAGACGATGCCTCCGGAATCGCGTGGGATCTGAATGGCCATGACACTCGGCTGAGCATTTCAAAGGCGTAGGAATCAATAATTCGGCATCCTGTTTTGATATAGTATTCTATATAAAACACCCTCAAATAGGCCATTTTTTGGGTAAAAATATATAGTATACTATATCAAAATCTGAGGTTTGTGAGTGCGCTTCGCACTCCAAAGGGCGCATATGGAGTGCGGTGGGCCGAAGGCTTGCGAAGCAACTCGACACCGCTTTTAGATTGAGCGAAGCGAAACGGTGGTGAGGACGAACTGTGCGGCAGGCTTGGCGCGGGTGTTTTAAAGCTCAATCAAGCTTGAGCACTCCAAATTCACCATATGGAGTGCGGTGGGCCGAAGGCTTGCGAAGCAACTCGACACCGCTTTTAGA
>JAOZSZ010000105.1 GCA_029939385.1 Pontiella sp.
GCTTCTTCAGTCAAGCTACGCGACCACGCAACCACATTCATTTCCAGTCCAGCTGCACGAGAGGCTAGTGCCTTCCCGATCGCTCCCAGTCCAATAATGCCCAAGGTCCGACCTTTCAAACCACGTGCCGCTCCATATTTCTTTTTAAGCCATTTTCCGTCACGCATATCGCAAGATGCAGAAACTAATTGCCGATCCGCTGCAATCAAATGTGCCATCGCTAATTCTGCAACCGCGGCCGTGTTAGTTCCGGGGCAATTACAAACATAAACGCCATGAGCACTCGCACTTGCAACATCAATGGTATTCACTCCCGCGCCCGCCCGAATGATTAATGAAAGCGATGATGCGGCTTCCATGACTTCAGCACTCACTTTCGTTGAGCGAACAATCAAAATCTCAGCATCTTTGATGGCAGAGGCAAGTTCGCCTGCCGTTAGCTGGGGTTGTAGATCAATTTCTGCACCCAGCTGTTCTAAACCCGCAACCTTGGCGGGATCCAATTTATCAGCTACTAATATTTTCATGTATACTCCTTTTTGTATCTATAGTTATTCTTAAAAAAAACGAAAGAATGGATCGAATCATTACCGATCCTTCTTTTCTATACTCTATCCATCACGATCTACTATTTTTCATTTCGGCTCTCTTTACTCGCGTAAATAGGTTCAGCTAAAGCTTCTTTCTCCTCGGCCTCAATATCCTTGAGTAACTCTTTGATAGCACGAATCAGCTGAGGATCATGCCCTGAAGGAACATCACCGGGGGCATTATGCACAATCACATCCGGAATGCAGGGTTGCTTATCCATATCCGCTCCATCTTTAAGCCGGAACCATCCCCGATAAGGCACGCGAATGGTTCCCACATCCAGCACCCCAAAAGGATTGGTAGAAATCACCGATCGTTGCGTTGGAATCCCAACCACCTTTCCGCGATTGAGGGTCTTAATGGCATGGCAAAAAATCTCCGCATTGCTAGAAGAATATTCATTACAAAGAACCACAATGGGCTTAAACCAAACCGATGATGGAAGATAAGTCTGCTGATAACCCGCATCACCATTTCGTGGGATAGTGATGGCATGCTTGGGATGACAAAGAATCGACAGTAGATGATCCGAAATAAATCCTCCGGGATTATTTCGGACATCGATCACGAGTCCATCTTTACCGAAACCCGTAGAGTAAATTTTCTTTTCAAATTGCCGAAGACTGGAAAAATCCATCTTCTGAATGTCGAGATACCCACACCGTCCGCCACTAATACGTTCAACCGTTTCACGATTTTGTTCCATCCATTCTTCACGAACCAGATTACGCAGATTATTAAAATTATCCGCTTCAACCACAACCACCCGTTCGGTTCCGTTTGTTCCGCGCAAGAGTAAATTAATATCGCGAGGATAGTAACCATTGAGATAGAGATTCAGATTGGTATCCGCCCCCACCTTTTGGCCATCAATTTCAAGAAGAACATCACCAGATTGCACCGGATTTTCTAACCGATCACTTGCGCTGTTTTTAACAACATGTGAAATCTCCAACTCATCCACATCATGATTTTTAGTAAAGATAAGTCCGAGTGCCGCCGTTCTTTTTTCCCAGTTCTGAGACGATTCATAGCCAGGATTCCACTCTTTTCTACTATTTTCGGTCGTGTTATAACCTAAATGTGATGCATTAAGCTCTCCCATCAACATTTCAGAAACCTTACCAAACTCATCCCAACTATCCGCCGTGGCAGCTTGATCTTCATATTTCAGACGAATCGCATCCCAGTCATGGTTATTAAATGCGGAATCGTAGAATTTATCTTTGAGCTCTCGCCACATGATTCGAAAGGCAAGGCGACGATAAGCCTCGAGATTAACCTCATTATAGAGTTTAAAAGAATATTCTTGGTTTAAACTCGATGGCACCCCATTAACCAACCAAAGAATCTGACTATTCTTTTCCAACCAACGGGCATAGATTCCCTTTTTATGGGTTATAAATTGAGGCGTCAGGTGATCGGGAAAAACCACCTTCCACGTTCCATCCTTCCCATTAATATTAGCCTGAAAAGCTAAAGCCTTTGAATCAAAGGACCAGAACAACTCTTGAGGGACACCATTAACCTGAATACGCCGCACGCGTCGCGAGAGCCCCTCAAAATCAATATCAATACCCTGATCACCGATCTCTTGTTCATTATGATCCGTCTCACGGACATCCTGCTCATTTCGAGATTCTTTAATTTTATTTTTGGCCAGAATACGAGTACGGGTACGCTGATCTAAAACCTCATCTTCACGATTGAGCCAGACATAATAAATATCGGTCTTCTCATCATAGCGCTTCCCAACATAAGAAATAATGCGCCCGTCAGGGGACCAGCGCGGATTCCAATCCCAATTGGGATGCCGAGAAAGATTATAAGATTCTTGCTCTCCGGATTCGTCAACAATCCAAATATCACTATTCCCCCAACTATCGCGAGCCGAACAGACCAACCAACCGCCATCCGGCGACCAGTCATAATAAATATTAAAAGGAGTATCCAGCAGCTTTCGACGATCTGAACCATCTAAATTCATAGTCCAAAGTTGATGCCCCGCCTCTTCCACTGCTAGACGCTCTCCCTTGGGGCTGAGACTAATTCGACGGCGACCAATGCGGTCATTCGTTATCTGGCTCAGTACAAAATCCTTATTTTCCCACCAATGCAGAGAGGGATCTTTTCGTTCCGCTTTCCAAATATTAACTCCCAGCCCATCGTCACGTAAAAAATAGATCGATGCATTATCCTTCGAAAAAACAGCTTCACGCTCATGTGTAGCAACATCACCACAAACCTGCACCGGCTCACGAAAAACCGTATCCATCAACCACAGATCCCCGCCTGCGGTAAAACATAATTCCAGCCCATCATCCGTAGTGGATAGGGTTCCCCAGGTATTATTATTCCAAGCCTTATCATACCAACGCCGCTTGGTCTTCATGGTTGACGCATCCGTATCCATCCATAAATTAATCTTCTGGAGCGACTTTGGCTTACGTGGATCTAACCGATAAAAATCAAATCGATTACGAAATACCATAACTTTTCCATTTGCGGAAATAGTCGGCAAAATCACCGAGTCCTCTACAAAATGGGTTAGCTCTTTATCCTCCCCAGATTTAAGATCGTATTCACGGATATTAAAACAGCCATCCTGTTGCCCCGCATAATAAAACCCAGATCCATCCGGCTTCCACATGGGGGTTCGGCAGCCTGACTCGTGATCTCGCACCACCCGGCTTTCGCCGGTCAAAAGATTATGCAACCAAATTTTCTCGGCGACGCTCCCCTTATAGCCCTTACGGTAAAGGGTTCCCTCTCCCGTTGTAAAAAGTAGTTTTTCGCCATCGGAGGCCAACGAAACTTCTCCTGCATAGGCATTAAAAAGCAACTCCGGTTCTTTCCCTCCACGGGAATCCACACGGAACAAACGGGTCTGCCGATACCCCAAATAAGCACGGTCACTCGTGACAATTAATGACTGTCCATCGGGAAACCAGGCGCGGGGAACCGCGCCTTGGCTGTGAAATGTTAGCTGGCGAGGCGTTCCGCCAGAAAGCGGAATCACATAGGTCTGCCACGTGTTATCGCGGTTGCTCATAAAAGCAATATGAGTACCGTCGGGCGAGAAGATCGGACGCGTGTCGAATGCAGGATGCAGAGTCAATGGCTTTGCCTCCCCTCCATCCGACGAAGCGATCCACAAGTCGTGCCGGTATTCAAAAACCAAAGTATGCCCATCCGGCGAAAGCGATGGTAATGAGGCCAGTTGAATCTGTTCTCGCTCCGTCCAGCCCGTATCAATAAAAAAAACTGACAGCAATAGGGTTATAACAATCCGTTTCATAAGAAATTCCTGTTTTACACTCTTAGTAGATTAGCCCAGTTCCTTTTTCGTCTCGGCAAACTGCTCCACCGCATAATCTAGGTTCTCAAGGCTATGTGCTGCCGAAATCTGCACACGAATACGGGCCTGCCCCTTTGGTACAACGGGGAAGGAAAATCCAACCACATAAATCCCTTTCTCCAACAGGCGGTCCGCCATAGCCGTCGCCAATCGAGCTTCACCCAACATGATCGGAACAATGGGATGATCCCCATCAGGAACATTGAAACCAACCTCAACCATCCGCCGCCGAAAATAAGCCGTATTTTCTGCGAGCCGAAGATTAAGCTCGGGTGAAGAAGAAATTAACTCCAAGGCTTTAAGGGTTGCAGAAGCGATCGGCGGAGCCACGGTATTTGAAAAGAGATAAGGACGCGAACGCTGACGAAGAAGATCTATCACTTCCTTTCGTCCACTCGTATAACCTCCACTCGCTCCTCCAAGTGCCTTACCAAATGTGCCCGTAAGAATGTCTACACGCCCCATCACATCGCGGTATTCATGAGTACCTCGGCCACCTTTGCCAAGCACTCCTACTCCGTGCGAATCATCAACCATTACCAGCGCATTATATTGATCCGCCAAATTGCAAATATCCTGAAGTTTGGCGACCGTGCCGTCCATAGAAAAGACACCATCGGTGGCAATCAATCGGATGCGACTGTCTTGTGCATCTTTCAGTTTTTCTTCAAGCTCTTCCATATTGGAGTTTGAATAAATGGAGCGCTTTGCCTTACAGAGCCGAACCCCATCAATGATGGATGCATGGTTAAGTGCATCACTAATAATCACATCATCTGCCGTCAGCAAGGTTTCGAACAAGCCCGCATTCGCATCGAAACAGGAGGAATAAAGAATCGTATCTTCCATCTCTAGAAACTCAGAAACCTTTTGCTCTAGTTGCTTATGCAACTCCTGCGTTCCGCAGATAAAACGCACGGAAGAGAGCCCAAAGCCCCAAAGGTCAAGTCCTTCCTTTGCCGCGGCAACCAATGCCGGATGATTAGACAAACCTAGATAGTTATTGGCACAAAAGTTTAATACCTCTCCACTAGAAACCGTAATACGATTCCCTTGGGGACCCAGCAACAGTCGCTCACCCTTCATTAAACCACCCTCTCGAATGGCCTCCAGCTCTTCACTAAAAAATTGTAGCCCTTGTTTTCTATCCATGATCTTCTCCATCAATCTTCCCAATTTAAAATAACCTTTCCGGAGTTTCCGGAAATCATCCGTTCAAAGCCTTTTTCATATTCCGTATAATGAAAGCGGTCCGTAATGATCGGAAAAATATCCAAACCGCTCTGCAACATACTCGTCATTTTATACCAAGTCTCATACATTTCTCGGCCATAGATCCCCTTGATCGTCAGCCCATTGAAAACTACGGCATTCCAATCAATCTCCACATCCCCAGGCATAATGCCCAACATAGCAATCTTTCCGCCGTGGCACATATTTGAAAGCATCGATCGAAACGCCGAAGGATTCCCCGACATTTCGAGCCCCACATCAAACCCTTCCTTCAATCCCAATTTACTCATAACCGTCTCGAGCTTTTCCTCTGCAACATTGACCGTGCAGGTTGCCCCCATTTTTTGAGCTAACTCCAATCGATAGGGATTAATATCAGTCACCACCACATGACGAGCCCCCGCATGTTTCACGATAGCGGCGGCCATAATCCCAATGGGACCCGC
>JAOZSZ010000307.1 GCA_029939385.1 Pontiella sp.
GGGGGAGGAACCACCTTCTTTATCTATCTTCCGGTGGTGGATGTTTCAGAAGAAGTGAATTCTATTGGGGTGGAGCTGCCCGTTAATCTAATGAATAAGACGACGGCTAATTTAAGGGCGGAAGGCGAGGTTCAAACGATTCTTTTAGTGGAAGATGATCAGATGATTCGGACGTTGGTTTCTCATACTCTGGAGTTACAAAATTATAAGGTTTTATTGGCTGAGGATGGATGGGAGGCGGCACAGAATGCGCGAAAATATGATGGAAAGATTGATCTCCTCTTCACCGATGTAATTATGCCGGGCCTAGGTGGCGGTGAGTTGGCACTCGCCATACGAGAGCTTTATCCAGAAATAAAAGTCCTCTTTATGTCGGGCTATTCTCGTTCACAGGTTATTGAAGAGGGCGTTCCTGCCGATGCCATGCTCCTTGAAAAACCCTTTACTCCCGATAAAGTAATCTCGGTTGTACGCGATTTGCTGGCCCGCTAAACGATCGCCCGAAATCTTTTCTACAGGCTTGCTCTCGGGGGTTCACAAACCTACCCTAATCGCGAAGAGAGAGGTGTATTATGAGTGTGCATAAAATTAAGTTTACCGATGCTAATTTTGTTGCTGAAACCCAACACGGGGTGAGTGTGGTTTGCTTCGGGAATCCATTGGATATCGAATGTCGAAAAGAAGCGGCAATTGTTGAGAGTGCCGTGAATATGATAGCTGAGCGAATAAAGCTGGGCAATTGCGACATAGAAAATTGCTCTGCCGTGGCTAAACGCTTTCGGGTAACCAGTATTCCAACGGTTCTTATCATCAAGGATGGGAAGGAAGAGGAACGGCTGGCGGGGTTCCGGCATGAAAAGGCCGTGATTAAGCATCTGAAAAAGTATGTGAGCGAGGATCTTCAGGATCTTTGATCGGCGGGCACATCGGCCTTAGATAGAAAGCGAGATACGATTTTAAGATATTTGCCTTCTTCTTCAATGTGGGGGAGATGCGAGCTTTTTTCGAAGATCACCAATTGCGATTCCGCAATTCCTTGGTGCAGGGTTTCGGCGCAGACAGGAGAGGCCTCATCATAACGCCCCGTCAAAATCAAAGTCGGAACGGAGAGGTCTGAAAGTCGGCGAATGCGGTCCCATTTTCGTAGCGTTCCCGTAATCACCAGTTCATTCGGACCATTCATGGTTTTATAGACCGCATTATTTTTTAGATTGGCGGCCGTTCGGAGGAGGTAATCAGGCGGGATAGAAATTCGGCATACATGCCGATTGTAGAATTCAAGAACCGCCGCCCGATATTCCGGATGGTAGAAATCACCTTTTGCCTCGAAGCGATTCAGGGTTTCTTGGGTCTTGGCGGGTAGCTTTGACCGGAGGCGGTTCACCTCTTGCGCCAGTTGGGGCATGCTGGCATAGGAATCGGAAAGGATAAGACTCTTCACCCCCTGTGGCTGTGTAAGCATGTATTCAATGGCAAGCAACCCGCCCCAGGATTGGCCAAACAGATGGATCTGCCGGAGGTTCAGCGCCTCCCGAACTTCATCGATCTCCTCAACAAAACGTTTGATTTGCCAGAGAGATTGATCCTCAGGGTGATCGGACTTTCCGCAACCGAGTTGGTCATAGAAGATGACCGGGCGATCTTCTCCCAGTTTTTCGAGCGGTTTCAAATAGTCATGCCCCGAACCGGGGCCACCGTGGAG
>JAOZSZ010000106.1 GCA_029939385.1 Pontiella sp.
CCAAGATCCTCCGTCACGACCAACACGTTATAGTCCGACGGCTTGCCGGAGTGGTCTCCCGCCGCCGCCGATCCAAAAAGGATTACCGATTTGAGTCCCTTTGGGCAGGCCTGCTTTAATTCTTCCACTAGTTTTTCAGGTGTCATAATGATTCTCCTTCAATTATTTACCAGCCCCCGCCGGAACCGCCGCCGCCGGACATTCCGCCGCCAAAGCCGCCGCCCCCGCCGAAGCCTCCCCCGCCAGAGCTATAGCCACCGCCCCGCCCGCTCGTCAACAACAGGAGCATGGCCAGATGGGGATGACGGATCGCAAAAAAAATAAAACCGATGATAAAAATCAGCGTAACGATTGGATTGCCCTTGCGACCCGAGGAGGGGGTTCGATAGCGCGTCGCCGCGCCCGTCAGCGTCACTCCATATTCCTTAGCCACTTCCTGCGAAAGAACGGCCACACCGGCCACGATCCCTTTGCCCGGATTCCCCGTCTTAAAATAGGGGGTAATGACATCGCGGCGGATGCGCCCGGCCTTCGCGTCGGGGAGCGCGCCTTCGAGGCCGTAGCCCACTTCAATGCGCATCTTTCGCTCCTGCATCGCGGCGAGGAACATCAGACCATTGTCCTTGCCCTTTTGCCCAACACCCCACTTTTCGAACAAGTGGTTGGTAAAGTCGTCGATCTCACCGCCGTCGAGCGAAGAGATCGTGACGACGGCAATCTCCGCACCGGTTTTTTGCCGCAGCTCGGTAATCATCGAAGCCAGTTGCTGCTCATCGGAGGCAGAAATGACGTTCGCAAAATCGTTCACAAAGCCGCGCGGCTTCAGGCTATCGAGCAGGCGATCCGAGGCCTCGGTCGGAAGTGCCGCCGCACAAAGGAAGAGCGCTAAAAAGAGCTGTTTAAATATTCGCATTTCGGAACAGTACTGTTTGTGTTCGGTCTTTCAATCCAATTGCCCAAGAACCCCCTGCCTCCGCTCGATCCTTTCCTGAGCCAGCGCATCCCTTATAATATGGATTGGCAATTGTACCAAACTCGAAAACACCCCGCGCGGCTCCCATTGTTTTATAGCGTATCTCATATATTTTTGGCTAAATAGGGCCTATTTTGACCCCTTTTATATGATATACGCTATAAAATATTTGCGGATTTAGGTGCGTTTTTCTACTCCCAGACCCCGGGAATAGGAGTTTGGCAGGCGGGGCATTGGCCGACGGAGACCCGATTCCGACGGACGGTATAGCCGTGGCGCTCGATGAGAAGATTCCCGCAATTTGGGCAATACGTATGGCTTCCCTCATTGCTTTGTATATTGCCGACATAAACAAAATGAAGGCCCGTTTGGAGGGCGATCTCGCGGGCGCGCAGAAGCGTCTTTTCGGGCGTGAGCGGCAAATGCTTAAGCTGATATTGAGGAAAGAAGCGAGAAAAGTGAAGCGGCGTTTCAGCCCCAAGATTTTCAACCACCCATTCACATAATGTTTTGGTTTCCTCCTCAGAATCGTTGAGCGTGGGAATGATGAGGTTGGTGATTTCGAGCATCACACCGCCCGCCTTCATTTGTATAAGCGCATTAAGCACCGGCCCGAGCCGGGCGTCACAGATTTCACGATAAAAGGTGTCCGAGAAGGATTTTAGATCCACGTTTGCGGCATCGATGTATGGCCCAATTTCAAGAAGCGGTTCGGGATTAATATAAGCCGCCGTGACCAGCACATTCTTAATTCCCGCGGCCGCAGTCGCCTTACAGCAATCGTAGGTATATTCAAAAGAGACCAGCGGCTCGGTATAGGTGTAGGCCACGGCGGGACACTTATGCTTTCTCGCCAGCCGAACCAAATCATCGGGGAGCCTCTTTTCCCCCGCTGGAATGCGCATTCCGGCCTGAGAAATCTGCGCATTTTGACACGATCGACAATGTAGATTGCACCCTGGAGTGCCGACCGAAAGGATGGATGATCCCGGCAAAAAGTGATAGAGCGGTTTCTTTTCGATCGGATCTATGTTGAGCGAACAAGGATACCCATAGGTGGTGCAACGGATTTTTCCATCGATATTTTGCCGAACTCGACAGTCCCCCATCTCCCCGAGGGCCAACCAACACCCTTTCGGGCAGATTCTACATTTAAGTTTTACGTTCATCCTTTGAGTCAGGCGAAAGCAATGCATCAAGCCCTTCAAAGGCGGAGAACCCGCCCGTCTGAAATGCCTTTTCTGCGCCCCCGTAGCCCTTCATTTTATGTTTTTCATGCTCATTATCGTGGCAATAAATGCAGAGCAACTCCCAATTGCTTCCGTCGGGAGGGTTATGATCGTGATTATGATCCTTATGGTGAACCGTTAATTCCTTCAGGCCCCTTCCCTCAAACTCACGGCCGCAGCTCCCGCATACGTGCGAGAACATCTTAAGCGCCCGTGCTCTATATCCTTTTTCTTTGCTCGCGAGGTCGCGATACATATTTTCAAGTGCATCGGTTTTCTTTTGCATAATCATCTCTCCGTCCATCCGGTTCCGCCTGGGGACTTGCCCCCAATAATAACCACAACTTTCCCCCGATGTATATGAGCCATATGTATTTATCAAATCCGGATTCAAAGGCATGTTCCTCTTGTTTGACACTCTTTTTTCAACTACCCTATGGACTTTTAGTTCCATATATAATGATGAAAACAGGAGTTATTCCCGATGAAAAAAGACTACAGTAGCCACCTCGAAACCACTCCAGATGCAGAAGGAAACTTTGGTGAATATGGCGGAGCCTTTCTTCCGCCCCAGCTCATCGGCCCCATGCAAGAAATACACACCGCCTACTTAAAAATCAGCAAATCAGCCGACTTTATTAATGAACTCCGCTCCATTCGCACTCACTATCAAGGCCGCCCCACTCCCACCTACCACGCCAAACGCCTTTCCGAACTCTGCGGAGGAGCATCCATCTATCTAAAACGCGAAGACCTTAACCACACGGGAGCGCACAAACTTAACCACTGTATGGGAGAAGGATTGCTCGCCAAATATATGGGCAAAAAGAAGCTCATCGCAGAAACCGGAGCCGGACAACATGGCGTAGCACTCGCCACGGCCGCCGCCTACTTTGGCCTCGAATGCGAAATCCATATGGGTGAAGTTGATATGGCCAAAGAGCATCCCAATGTTATTCGGATGAAGCTGCTCGGCGCCAAAGTGGTCCCTGTTTCCTTCGGGCTCAAAACCCTTAAAGAAGCCGTTGACTCCGCCTTCCAAGCCTATCTCGTTGACCCCGAAACGTCTATCTACTGCATCGGCTCGGTGGTCGGACCGCACCCGTTCCCAATGATGGTGCGTGACTTCCAGCGCGTGGTCGGAATCGAGGCTCGTGAGCAGTTTCAGGAAATGACAGGAAACTTGCCCGACCTCATCACAGCCTGTATTGGCGGAGGCAGCAATGCTATGGGACTTTTCTCCGCCTTCCTCAACGATCCCTGCGAAATCTGGGGCGTCGAGCCTATGGGCCGAGGCCCCAACCCCGGAGACCACGCCGCCACCATGACCTATGGCATGCCGGGCATCATTCATGGCTTTAAGAGTTATCTTCTTCAGGATGAAAAAGGCGAGCCCTCGCCCGTTTACTCGATTGCCAGCGGGCTCGACTATCCCGGCGTAGGCCCCGAGCACAGTTATCTTAAGGATGAGGGGCGGATTCAATATACCTCTGCCACCGACGAGGAGTGCCTAGACGCGTTCTACAAACTCAGTCGACTGGAGGGAATTATTCCCGCACTCGAAAGCGCTCACGCCGTTGCTTTTGCTATGGAAAAAGCCAAAGAGATGGGGACGGGTTCTATTCTCCTGAACCTCTCGGGAAGAGGGGACAAGGATCTTGATTTTGTGGCTGACACGTATGGCTTTGGTGATTAGTCAAAATCACTAGACCCCAAGAATCTTGTAAACGTTCTATATCAAACACAATCGACCGCTTCGGCCGCCGGAGCGGGGAATTGCGTTTCGGCCCAAAATACAGCGCTTCTTTTTATCTCTTCTTTTTATTTAAAAAAGGTTTTGACCCCAAAGAGGCATTAAGATACTTCTTTGGGCGAAAATTGAAAAAGGGGGAAGTTTATGAAGGGGAAAAAATATCCTTATATTGAGGCAAAAGAACTCATTGAATCTATTTGTACGGCTGCAAAGGCCGGGGAATATGACACGCGTGAAAAGTTTTTAGCCATGCTAGATGCCAATCCAGACATTGCCGCGCAGGGGTATAATACCTTTGGAAAGATTTTCTTTTGGAACAGGTCCTCGGCCCATCTTTATGGCTATAGCGAAACGGCCGCCTTTAACAAAAACATATTTGATCTGATTCTTCCCCCAGAACTACGCCAATTTGCAAAAGATTTGATTCTCTCGGCCAACAAAACCAACAAAATGCCGGAGCCATCCGCAGTGGACGTGCTTCAACGCGACGGGGAATATGTCACTATTTTTTCTGGCCACATCATGTTTCGCTGGGGAAACTCCGTCTCTCCAGAATTCTACTGCGTTGACGTTAGCATTGAGCCCTTGACTTAGTTTTCCCTACAAGAATTAAATCCATTGGGTGATTTCGTCGAGAGAAAGGCGCGGCCGGATTTTCCGATCCTTGGAAACCGGCCAACCTACTGTAATGAGCCCAACCGGCTCAATTTTTCGCGACCAACCCACAATTTTTCGCACCCTTTTTGGCTTAATCCACCCAATCCAGCACGTCCCTAACCCCAGCTCTTCCGCCTGCAAAACAAGATGTTCTCCCGCAATTCCAAGATCGATCAAGGGATAATCGATCCCCGAAATTTTAGGTGCAATTTTGTGGGTGAAAGCTGACTTTGCCATTCCAAGCGCAATGATTGCTCCTGCGTTAACCGCCCACTTCATAGTAATTCCTGTTCGGAATGATTCGTTGATCAACCGCATCCGAACGGCCTCGTCCGTAACCACCGCAAACCGCCACGGCTGTTTATTGCACGCCGAAGGCGCCAGCCGCGCAGCCTCAAGCATTTGCTCCAAACTTTCTCGCGGCACTGCACGTGGCTCATACGAGCGACAACTGGTTCGGTGTTTCACTAAATTAATAAAGTTTCCTTTTTCCATGCCCGAGAAAATATCATGCTCTCTCTTTTTCTCGCATTGAAAAACTCCACGAATTGAAGGTTTGATTTACCGCGCCGATACTCTTATCGTCCTCGGTTCATTAAACCCCCATTTTGATAAAAAAAACATAAGGAGAATACATGAACTCAGTTATCACCAACCTATGGTGGATTGCACCGATTTCTTCCATCTTTGCGCTTGGGTTCGCCGTCTATTTCTACAAAAAAATGATGAGCGCCGACGAAGGAAACGCCACCATGATCGAAATCGCCGGGTATGTCCGCGAAGGCGCAATGGCTTATCTGATGCGTCAATATAAAGTCGTTGCCATCGTCTTTATTGTTCTGCTCATCATTCTTCAGGCGCTGGCCTTCTTTGGTATTCAGAATCCGTTTGTACCGATTGCGTTCCTGACGGGCGGCTTCTTTTCCGGCCTCTGCGGCTTTATTGGAATGAAGACGGCAACGGCCGCCTC
>JAOZSZ010000107.1 GCA_029939385.1 Pontiella sp.
GTACTGATTGATCAACTTTTTGAGCGGAACGAATTTGCTGATTATTGGGCATTGAAGTGGTGCGATCTGTTGCGCGTTAAAGCTGAATTTCCAAGCAACCTTTGGCCCAACGCGGTGCAGGCTTATCACCGCTGGATACGGACCGCTCTATACAATAATATGCCCTACGATCAGTTTGTTCGTGAACTGCTCACCTCTAATGGAAGCAACTTCCGAGTTGCTCCGGTCAATTTTTATCGTGCAGTGCCGAATCGCGAAGGCGAAGAAATTGCTCAAATCGTGGCACGGACCTTTATGGGAATGCGTACGGATGGGTGGGATCGGGATCAGGTGCTGGGTATGGCGGCTTTTTTCGGCAATGTGGGCTATAAAAAAACAGCGGAATGGAAAGAAGAGATTGTCTATTTCGATCCCACAAAGCAGTTCCTTCATCCCGAAACAAAGAAGCTGATTGTTCCTCGGTATCCTTATGGTGGTGATGCTGTGTTTTCGGCCGACCAAGATCCTCGAGTGGTCTTCACCGATTGGCTGGTCGATAGTGAGATTTTTACCCAATGTATCGTGAATCGTGTTTGGTATTGGTTGTTAGGCCGAGGCCTTGTCCACGAACCGGATGATTTTCGCGCCGGGAATCTTTCTCAGAATCAACAACTATTAAGCTTTCTGGCTCAGGAGCTTGTGGAAAGCAATTATGACTTGCGGCATATTTACCGCATAATCCTTAATTCTAAGATCTATCAACTCTCCTCTATTCATAATAAAGACAATCTCTCTGATGAGGCCAACTTCTCGCACTACTTTGTTCGCCGGCTCGGTGCCGAGGTTCTTATTGATGCCATTTGTCAAATCACGCACACCACCGAATCGTACTCTAGTGCCATCCCTGAACCGTTCACTTGGATTCCGGAAAATCAACGCTCCATCATGATTGCCGACGGCAGCATTACTAGTCCGTTCCTTGATCTCTTCGGTCGTCCGCCGCGCGACTCCGGCTATGAATCTGAGCGCAATAATACTCCATCGAGTTCACAAAAGCTTCATCTACTGAATTCTTCGCATATCCAGAAAAAGATTCTTAACAATAAACAACTGCTCGGCATCTATAATCCACAGCCCTTCAAGCGACAAAAAAATAGAAAGCCGAAGGTTGCCTTCAAAACCACCGAAGAAACGGTGGAAGAAATGTATCTCACCATTTTGTCGCGTTATCCCACTTCTTTTGAAATGAAGGTAGCCCTTGCCTATTTCCGCGAAGGCGGAAAGAAGCATCATGATGCTTCTGTCGATATGGTTTGGGCCTTACTCAATACCAAGGAATTTATCTATAGGCATTAGATCGAACGGAGGCGGTATATGAAGATACAAAGCCAATTGAAGGTATGGGGCGGTTTGACGCGGCGAGATATGCTTCGTTACAGTGCGGCGGGTATCGGTGGGCTTGCCTTCGGTGCTTCGCAGGCCTCAGCAATTAAGCCCGGAAAGGCGAAAGCGGTCATTCAAATATGGATGTGGGGCGGCCCTTCACATCTCGACACATTTGATCCTAAGCCCAGTGCCGGAGCCGATTATTGCGGGCCATACACGGCACCGATTTCGACCAATGTGGATGGGATTCAAATTTGTCAGGCGCTTCCGCTTCTCGCGCAACAGGCGGATAAATATAGTATTATTCGGAGCATGACCCATGGCGTGAATGGGCATGAAACGGCATCCTATATAACTCAGACGGGTCGCCCGTCGGGGACGGGCGATGTCTTTCCGTGTGCGGGCGCGGTGGTTTCGCGCTTTAAGGGCATCGATGCCGGCTATAAAGGACTGATTCCTCCTTATATTGTACTGACGAAACCGCAGGGTCGCTTCTCTGAATCGGGATTCATGGGGTTGCGCTACAAACCATTCGCCACGGGTGGAAAGCCCAATGCTCCTGTTTTTACGGTAGAAGGAATTATTCAGCAGGGAATTACCGAGGCGCGACAACGCGATCGCCGTCAGTTACTCCATAATCTGGAAACTTATGCGGGTAAGATGAAGGGAAATGCTTCATTTGAAAAAATGGATCGTTGTGAAGAGCAAGCCTACGAACTTATTTTGGGTGATGCCGGAAAAGTTTTTGATGTAAAAGAAGAGGATCCTAAGCTTCGCGAGCGCTATGGGAAAAGTGATTTTGGTGCATCTTGTTTGATTGCCCGCCGGTTGGTGGAGCAGGGCGTTCCCTATGTCACGATCAACTATGGCGGTTGGGATACGCATAAGAAGCACTTTGATATTATGAAAACCAAACTGCCCGAGATGGATCGCGGGTTCTCGACTCTTTTGGAGGATCTTGCCAGCCGCGGGCTACTCGAGAGTACGATTGTTTGGTGGGGCGGTGAATTTGGTCGTGGACCGAAAATCCAGAAGGAAGCTCCATGGAATGGCGGGCGTGGTCACTATGGCGAATGCTTTAGTCATGTGATCGCAGGCGGCGGGTTCCAAGGGGGGCAAGTGATTGGTGCAACCAATGAAAAAGGAATGGAAGTAGTTGATCGTCCCGTTTATCCATGGGACTTGCTCGGTAGTATGTATGAGCAACTGGGTATTGATACCACGGCGCAACTGCCTCATCCGCAAGGGCTTGACGTACGGGTCAGTCCAACCGAGGCGGATGGCGTAACGATAGGCGGGCGATTACGGGAAATTATGTCATGAAACTGATCTGTAAAATGCTGATCATTTTATTCTTTGCAGGATTAGCCTCAGCAGAACCTCCGCATATTGGCTATGCCTATCCTGCGGGTGGACAACAAGGAACCACGTTTCGTGTGATGATCGGGGGTCAATATCTGCAGGGTTCCTCCAAGGTCTTTGTGAACGGCGAAGGGGTTAGAGTTAATATCGTTAAGCATACCGTAAAGTATGAATCAAAACGTTTGCGGCAGATCTTTCGGAATATAGAAAATGCACAGGCAACTATAAAGGGCAAGGAAGGGTCGGAACTTGAAAAACTTCGCCGAAGGATTATGCAATCCGAACAACAGTTGGCCATTGCTGAGCTCCCGGAAGGAGTCGATATAACCCATAAAAAAGCGGTAATGAATGCGTATCGATTTAATATAAAGAAGCAGTTTAATCCGCAATTGGCAGATCGGTTACGTGTTGATATTACGATTGATCAGAATGCTCCGATCGGTGAGCGTGAGCTTCGTGTTGACACCCCTAAAGGCTTATCCAATCCCCTCTACTTTCAAGTCGGAATGCTTCCCGAAGTGCAGGAAGTTGAGCCCAATGATGATCACATGATTCCGTCCCTTCAAGAGATCCTAGTGCCTTCGATCATTAATGGACAAATTAGTCCGGGTGATATTGACCACTTTCGATTTAAGGCTCAAAAGGGACAGTCTATTGTTGTGGACGTGAGTGCGCGAAAGATTATTCCATATTTGGCTGATGCTGTACCCGGCTGGTTTCAAGCTGTGGTGGCACTTTATGATGAAGAGGGCCGTGAAGTTGCCTATCAGGATGACTACAAATTTAATCCCGACCCCGTCCTTTTCTTTGACGTTCCAAAAAATGGAATCTATACGCTCTCCATTAAGGATGCGATCTATCGAGGTCGCGAGGATTTTGTCTATCGCATCGCCGTTGGCGAACTCCCCTTTATTACCAGCATCTTTCCGCTGGGTGCGGAGCAGGGAAAGGATGTGGATATTACACTCACTGGAAAAAACTTACCCAAAATGCGGCTGGTCGGAAGGCTTCCGAATGCGGGGCGTGAAGTACGCAATGTGTCGGTAAATAAATCGGGTTATCGTTCTAATCAAATGCCCTTTGCTATTAGTGAAACAAAGGAGGTTTTTGAGGTTGAACCCAATAATTCTATGGAAGAGGCGCAGTCCATCCTTCAACCCCTCACGATCAATGGCCGCATTCAACAAGTAGGTGATGTTGATATATTTAGCTTTCACGGGAGAAAAGGGGACTCAATTTCCGTGGAGGTCATTGCCCGTCGGCTTAATTCGCCGCTCGATTCGGTAGTTTCTCTTATCGGTCCGGGGCTCAAAATCCCCATTCGAGTGGATGACTATGTGGATAGTTCGGGGCATCTCTTTCTGGGTTCGGGGCTCATTACGCATCATGCCGATTCGTATCTGCTTCATAAGTTTTCTGATACAGGAACCTATTATGTGAAGATTGGTGACACCCAGTCCAAAGGAGGGAACGACTATAGCTATCGCTTAAATATCCGTCCCGCCATTCCCGATTTCAAACTTCGTATGGAGCCTTCGGGGATACATCTTGCGCCCGGAGGAACCGTTGCTTTTACCGTGCGCGCGCTTCGTTTAGATGGATTTAATGAAAGGATTGAGCTCGAAGCTAAAGACTTGCCGAGTGGCTTTGAAATGAGCAGAGCTGTTATTCCTTCAGGAAGCGATACAACACGTTTTACCATCACTGCGCCAAAAGAGATTCTCAAGAAGGTTATTAGTCCAGAAATTACGGGCAGGGCCATGGTGGATGGAACGTCCGTCATTCGCGTAGCTCTTCCTGTTGATGATACCATGCAGGCCTTTCTTTATCGTCACCTTGTTCCTGCTCAAGAATTAGCACTTGCTTTAGTATCCGAACTGACGTCACTCAGTTTTGAGGTAAAGGTTCCTCATGCAGGAGTGGTTGAACTTCCTGTTGGAGAAGAAATAACACTTTATGTGAAGGGCCACTTTCAGAAGGGAATTATGGGGGCAAAGCTTAAATTAGATCACCCGCCTGAAGGGATTAGCGTCGTCAAGAGTTGGGTGGGTCGAAAAAAGACCCCAGGAAAAACGGCTAGCGGAAAACCGAAATATGAGAAAGGTATGGCGACGGGACAGATCACTCTAAAAGCTGAAGAGCCGCTCCGCCCTGGGTTTAAAACGAGTCTTGTGGTTGTGGCGGAAGTGAAAAAAGGAAGGGAAATCATTCTCTACACCGCTCCAGCCATTCCAATTAAGATCATTAAATCCAAAAATTAAGAGGGCTTCTAGCGGGAAGGAGTCGGTCGAAAAAAAGCCCCGTTTCTGAGGGCTTTTTTAAATTTGGTGGAGGATAACGGAGTCGAACCGTCGACCTTTTGACTGCCAGTCAAACGCTCTACCAACTGAGCTAATCCCCCGCAAAAGGACGGACTTTATAGACCGCCGATTAGTGAGCTGTCAATATAGATTCTTGATTTTAAAAGAGAAGAAAGCAGCGGGGTTCTGGTTAATGCTTTTTTAGGTTCAATTCATTTTGGATGTTTTCCGGACGAAGAAAATACTCCGTCTTTCCAGAAAGAATGATGGCATACGTGGAGTGAATGTCTTTAAGCACTACGCCGGAATCAAGTTTCATTCCGGGGGTAACCACTTTGTTATTGATAATGGCGACTTTATTGCTGCCGCTTAAGCCGATTCCGGTAATGACAAAGGTTTTTGAGACGCCGTTAACTTTTAGTGTGTCGGGTAACGTTTCTGGTGTTTCGGACTGGGATGCCGTCGTTTCCTGTAGTGCTTCCGGTTGTGGGTCGTTACAACCTATAAAAAGAAGAGATATTCCTATAATAAAAACTGCATTTTTTAATGT